>JACRIJ010000043.1 GCA_016220095.1 Planctomycetota bacterium
ACCTTAAACGGGACACGACGACTATGTTGCAATAAGATGACAAGCGTTAAGGCGTTACAGATTAACGGTTACGTCGTTTTATTGTTAATCCATTGTTTAGCGGGCGTCGTCAGTCTCTTAAAAGTCTCGTCAAGTCCCTGTTGGTTTGTCGTCGCTCACTGACCGGTTACTGTGATGCGCACCGCTTCAGTGAAGGTGGGTTGAAAAAGCGCATTGCCGGTTGTTTATTCTCCCAGCTGTTTCTTTATATCATCCGTGAAAGCCTTTACCTGGTCTGCCATATCGGGTTTCATTCTGCAGAATTTTTCAAAATCTGCGAGGGCTTCTTTGAATTTGCCGGTCTTATACAGAAGATAGCCGCGGTTGCCGTAAGTCATGGGCTCGTCGGGCGTGATCTGTATTATGGCATTATAGTCGTTCAATGTGCCGTTATAATCGTTCATATCGTATTTAGCAATTGCCCTGTTTGAGTACGCGTTGACGTCTTTGGGGTTAACGTTTAACGCGGTTGTGTAATCATTTACGGCTTTCTGAAGGTTGCCTGTCTTGTAGTAGGCAAGGCCGCGGTTTACCCATGCCTCGCTGAAACGCGGATTTATAAGAATAGCTTTTGTGAAATCTTCCATGGCATCAAGGTAGTTTTTCTTTTCCGAATACGCGGTTCCGCGTTTTGAATAATACCTGCAGTCTCCGGGGCAGAGTTCAATGGACTTTGTAAAATCTAAGATAGCGCTGTCAAACTCGCTTTTTCTTACATACACGCACGCGCGGGCCGAGAATGCGCGCGCGTAAAACGGGTTTATGCCGACTGCCTTCGTGTAATCTTCAATGGCGCCGTCCATGTCGTTTCTCATTTCCGCGAGGACGCCTTTCAGGTAATACGCCTTCGCGTGCTGGGCTTTCATTTCAATGACGGCATCTGCGAGTTCTTCAGCCTTTGCGGCGTCTTTCATTGCGTAGTTTACCGCGAGCCAGTAAAGCGCCTCGTCATGGCCGTATTTCTCGTAAGCGGCTTCAAGGGCGCTGATGCATTGGTCTATCTGCATTTCATACAGCAATTGCATTGCTTCAAATATTTCCCTGTAGGCTTCATACTGTTCGGGTATTTTATTATCGGGGTTGATGCGGTTGAAATCCGCCGACGCCTTCTGGGCGTATTCGCTTGCAAGTTCCTTGATTCCCGGCATCGCGCCGTATTCCATGCCCATAATGCTGTTATCCCTTGCCATTTCGAAATACAGCAAGCCGCGCATAATGTATGCGATGTCAAAATCAGGCTTTAGTTCCACGGCCATTGAAAGGTCGCCAACGGCTTCGTTAAGCATGCTTTTTTCCTTGCGTATCATGGCCCTGTAGAAAAACGCCATGGCGGTGGGGCATTTTTTCAGCGAATTATCAAGCATGGTTTCGGCCTCGGAGATTTGTTTCCAGGCCCTTTCCATATTGGCGTTTTCCTTATAGAATTCCATGAACATCTGATTGGCGTAGAGCCATGCGGTTTGCGCTTCTTCGGACGCCTGTTTTTCATTTGCACTGGTTTTAGAAAGATCGCGGTTCTGTTTTTCAAGCAGTCTGTTCTGCCTTTCTTTTTCAGCGGCAATAAGTTCTCTGTCATCTTCTTCGCGCTGGAGCATTGCCTGGCATTCTTCCATGCGTTCTTCCGCGGCCGGGTCTTCTTTTACCAGGGTGAGGTATTTATTATAATAGGAATTGGCATCATTCCAATTCATTTCGTTGTAGAACCTGTTCGCGGTGTCAAGCAATTCCTGCGCGGATTCGTTCCGGTTCATGGCATTCAGCCACATGTAGGACAATACGGTTATGAGCGCGGCCGCGGCGATTCCTATTCCTATGAACGATATTTTATTCCGGCGGAAGGTTTTTATGGCTTTATACGCCATGGACGCGGGGCGCGCTTTTATAGGTTCGCCGTTGAGGGATTTTTCTATGTCATCCGCCATTTCTTCGGCGCTCGCGTACCGGCGTTCCTTGTCTTTTTCTATTGCCTTAAGGATAATGGTTTCAATATCCTTGTTTATGGCTTTGTTAATCATGGAAGGGGCGAGGGGTTCCTTGTTTACAACCGCCTTCATTACATCGAGGGATGATTTGCCGCGGAAGGGATCAATACCGGTGCAGAGTTTATAAAGCACCGAACCCAGGGAAAAGATGTCACTGCGGGCATCGAGTTTAGCCGCGACCGCCTGTTCGGGCGACATGTAAACCGGGGTCCCGACGACCGTGCCTTCAACGGTGAGGTTTTTATTTGAGGTTACTTCCTTCGCGAGCCCGAAATCCGATACTTTCGGGATAATGGTGTCATTATTGTCTTTGGCAAGGAGTATGTTTGCGGGTTTGATATCGCGGTGTATGATATGCGATTTATGCGCGTAGTCTATGGCCCGTATGATTTTTATCATCAGGTTCAGGTATTCGGATATGTCTTTTTTTGAGGGCAGGTTACTGCGGTGTTTTCCGCTTCCCGAGGGGTGCCGTTCAGTGGAGTGCCTGTCTTCAAAGTATTCGTCAAGGTTGCATCCGTCAACGAATTCCATTATAATGAAATAATCTTCCCCGTGTTTTCCGACGTCAAAGACCTGTAAAATATTCGGGTGAAGTAGTTTAGCCGCGGTTTGGGCCTCCAGCGCGAACCTGTTGAGAGCGGTGTCTTTGGAGCCGTGTTTCGTGGACGTGTCGAGCATGGAATGGAGTATCATTTTTACGGCCACGTATCTTTTCAATACCGTATCCCAACCCTTGTAGATGGCACCCATTCCGCCCTGTCCGATTTTCTTGCCGAGCAGGTACTTTCCGGCTATGACGGCCTTTTCGGCCTTAAACGCGCTCTTGACATCATCAGGGGCATCCAAAAGCAATGCCTGATACGCTCCGGTTTCATTTTTTTTCGCTTGTATTGGGTTGTTAACAGGGCGTAGTTCCGTCCTGCAGGCCTTGCAAATGTATTTTTTAGGGCTTGCTTCAGCTTCTTTCAGCGGATATTGCTTCAGACATTTCGGGCATTCCAGAATAACACTCATATACGCCACTCTTATTTCCTGTACACATAAAACACAACATGTTATGGCGGATATTATATAAGAATAGCGTGTGAAATGCAAGAAAAAAGTACTCGGACAGGTATCGCCTCAGTAGAGGTGGCATTAAAGGACGTTAGTAGCCCAGCCATTTATGGCTGTGGTATGAAAAACTGAGAAATATGGAGGGCATTCATGCCCTTAACATAACGCCATGAATGGCGTAAGTATTAGGCTTTTGGCATACAAACCCAGCCATAAATGGCTGGGCTACTATACGCTTTTATTTTTTCTATTATAACT
>JACRIJ010000046.1 GCA_016220095.1 Planctomycetota bacterium
CCTGCTGAAGGATAAATTGTACCAGATAAAAGTTGATGATACCGGCGAAAAAATCTGGCTCAAGGACCTTGACCCGTCAATAAAAACCGGACAGATAGACCTCCTGTCAAAGTATAAACACAACAAGATGAAACCCCAGGCAGTAATTATCTCGTCCGATGAATATTCGTTCAATGCCATTTCAAGCAGTAAGAAACCAGCCACCGTGCCCGCCGGCGAATACAAACTCGTCCTGGCACTTTTTACCGACAGGGTCTGGGCCCGGGGCGGAAAATTCCAGCCGATAAAAGTAGAGGAAGGCAAGACCGTCACCGTAGAATGGGGCGGCCCGTTCAAACTGGAAATAGACCCCCAGATGAAAATCGGCGGCGACGTGTACGTATTTACGCCGCCCAGCCAATACGTGTCCCCGCGCCGTGACCCCGTGGACGTTGATAAATACAAAACTATTCCGTTTGTCAAAATGGAAGAGCTTCCGAAATTTTACGGCGAAAAGGGCGAGGAATACTGCGGCGCGCCGCGCTACAAGGACGCCTGGGGCTATTGCCTCGCGGATGACGGCGTCAAACTTTTTACCATAGAAATACTGCCAATGACCGGCGGCAAGGACGGCGGCGGCACGAAAGTTACGGTCAAATCCGGCTCCAAACCCCTTAACAGGACCGGCAATTCCGAACATGAACTGTGGAAGACCATTGATATGTCCGGCCTCGTCCAGAAACAGCCCGACTGGTGGGAATACTACCAGTGCCCGATAGAAAATTTCCACGGACAGGTGCAGATAAAGGTCGGCGTGGACAGCAGGCTGTTCGGCAAGCTTGAAGATATTAAAACGGTTATTATTCCATGAAAAACTTTTATTACTTCAGCGATTACTTGAAAATGATTACGCCCGCGTCGTATGACAGGTTTCCGCCGGCCATATTGCTCTCGGGCGAAGAATCTTTTTTCAAAAAACGCATACTTCTGCACCTGACAAAAAAACTGTCCGCCAAAAAAGAGCTCCTCCAGCTGGCCTATAACGGCACGGAACTGAAATTTGACGCACTCTGGAACGAACTCTTTACGCCTTTTTTCTTCGCACAGCCCAAAAACAGCGCGAAACTCGTCAATATATTCCGGGCGGAACATTTCGCGCGCGCCAACAAGGCCGCGCTGGCAAAATACATAACTTCCCCGGCAAAAAACACCCTGCTGGTCTTTGATATGGAAGACGCGAGGCAATACGATTTTTCAGCGCTTACGGATGCCGGCGCGATATGGGTCGCCTGCCTGCCGGTCAGGGACCCGCAATTACTCATAGCCTATATAGAAAGAATCGCAAAGGAACTCGGAAAAAAAATCCAGCCGCACGCCGCGGCCTACCTGCACAATCTGCTGGGATTTGACCTCCAGAAGATAAACTCCCAGATGGAAAACCTATCCCTGTCCACAAAAGATGAAACCATAACACTTGAAAACGTCAGAAAGCTCATTGATAAAGACCTGCGGTATGACGTATTTGATTATACGGACGCCGTAGCAGGACGGAATTCCGGCGAGGCATTTAACGCCCTGCGTTACCTTATCGCAAACGACGTGCCGACGGAACTGCTCATAGGCACGCTGTCCTGGAAATACGTCACGCTTGCGGCCGTGAAAAAAGTGCTTGACGCCAAGGGCCGCGCGTATGCGGACGACCTCAAACGGCTGAAACTCTCACAGGACAGGTTTAATGCCACGGCCTATACGGCAAAAATTTATACCCTTCAGCAATTGACTGAAGCGGTCCGGCTGATACTGAAAACCGATACTATGGTTAAAACCGGCGCAATGCCGCAGGACCTGGCAATGGAAACGCTGACCGCGCGGCTGACGATGAATTAAACTAAAAATGAATAATGAAAAATGGAAAATGAAGGACGGAACGAAACTCCGATGCGCAAGCGCAACCAAATTGAAATACAATAATTAACCGCTGAAAACACTGAATTCACTAAGAATTTACGATTAACCTGCCGTATTCGGTGATTTCAGTGCGTTCAGTGGTTAATTATTCACGACAAATTTTCATATGGCAAAAATTTGTTGACTTCCGCAGGGAAAATGCTATAATTGACGCCAGATTTCTGGAGGAAATTTTTAATTATGGTTAATTTTTGTTTCAAATGCGATACAAGTCTGCCTTACGCAGTAACCATAATTTCAAAGGGCCGGGAAATCATAGCTCCCGACCAGATATGTCCCTTCTGCAAACAGCCGGCAAGCGAACTGGCTTATTCCAGAGCGCCTGTGCAAAATATGCCGGACGAGGACACCTCGCTGAATAGCTTGACAGAAAATACGGAACTTGTTATAAATCAAGGCCAAGCTTCGCTTGTCCGGAAAACCTGAGAACAGCTGATATGCCCGGTTACAACCAAAAACCAGTCCAACAAAAAAACCTTAACGGCAAACCGCCCGTCCAGCGCCCTTTAAGCCAACCGCAAAGGCCGTCCGGGCCAGTCCAGCATAAAACCAATCCTCCCCAGCAGAAGAATTCATTCAATCAGACACCCAGAGCGCCACTACCGGCAGTCCCTGCAAAAACGCCCGATACCGCACGCATTAAAAAACCTGCGCCGTCAAATGCGGCCCGCCCCGCGCCGCCGGCCCAGAAACCTCCGACCTCAACGCGCGTACCTGCCCCGGCTCCTCCCCAACAACAGCGCACTAATCCCACACCCAGGCCTCCGGCTCACCCGGCCGTGAAATTGAATCTTCCCAATAATACGCCGAAACTGTCTCCCAAGGCCGGAATTACGCCCAAGCCGTCAACTTCAAACGGCGTTAAACTCAATAACCATTCGTCTTCTTCTAAATCATCCCTCAAACCGCATAACGGCAGTTCTTCTTCGCGCTCCAGCAGGTCATATACCGCGCAACAGCCGCAATCCAATGCAAAAACGTATCTTATGATAGGCATTCCGGCTGGAATATTGCTCATCATCGGCATCATCGCGCTGGCCGCAAGCAGTGACGGCAAAAAACAACCCCCTCCTGTCATTGCCTCTGATAATAATTCCAACGTAAAACCCGCGGACACGCCTGCAGGTGCGCAGGATAAATTCCGGGAAATGACCGATGATTGGAAGAAAAAGCTTGCAGAAGCCGAAGCCCATGTAACAGAAGCCGATAAGATAATGGAAAACGCAGAAGACAGCGATAGGCCCGTGGAAGAACGCCTTAAATACTTTGACAACGCCTCAGAAGAATACCAGAAGGGCATCCAAATATATGAATCGTTTTGCATGGACTATTCGGGATGCTATCAATTTGGATACGACGATAAATACGACAAGGCGTGTAAAAAAAATAAAAACGCAAAGGCAAACAGGATTAATCTGGAAGAACGTACAAAACAACATTAATGCTCAGCTATTTGCCACTGCCCGCAGGCCCCGGCTTGCCGCAGTTCTCAACCTGCGGATGCTGATAACAACTGAAAACGTATTATGTCTGTTATACTAAAATCAGCGCTATATATTTTTCTGCTTTTCGCAACGGCCTTTTCATGTACGCCGGTGGAACAAAATCCCGATGATACGCCCGTTTCCAATGAAAACGCAACCGCAACTCCGACGCCTACACCGGTTCAAACGCAAATCCGCCGGCCGGAACCCGCAAACAATAATCCGGTAAAACCAGCGGACAATCCGCAGGCAAACACCGGCCCGGTACAACCTGAAAACACAAACCCGCCTGCAGACATAAAACCCGAAAGCGCCACGATTGACGACCTGATAAAAACACTTGAACGCCGCCTTATTGATTTCCCGCGGAGCGAATCCACGCGAAAAGAACTTGCCGTGCTTTATTGGCTCAATAAGCAATACGAAAAATCAAAGGAACTCCTTGAATCCGTTGACCTGTCAAAAGAAAATCCAGGGTACAAAATGCTTTTATCCTCGCTCTCCAACGAGCTCGGCGACAACGACGAAGCGTTAAAGGCGCTTGAAGAAATACGCAGGGACTGGACGAGTAAATACCCGCTGAAGCTCGGCGCCCCGGTTTTCTGTTCTTTCATAAGCGGCTATGACCTTTATACGCCGATAGAAGACCCTGTCTTTTCCCCAGGCCAGGGCATACCGGTATATTGCACGCTGGGCAATTTTTTCTGCGAAAAACAAAAAAACGGGAAAATGCCGCTGAGCCTGAAAGTGGAAATTGAACTGACGACCGCGGGCGGAAATCCCACGGTTATAGAATTGGACGAAACGTCATGGGATATCAACAGGGAATACAATAATTTCGTAAACGACGTCTATATTGCGTTTACGTTCATTATACCAAAACGCCTGATTCCAGGCGCTTATTCCCTTAAGGTCGCCGTGACAAATACCGATTCAAAAGGCGAAACCAAAAAAGACGAAAAATCCGCTTATTTTCAGGCAAGATAATAACGCGAACATGGCCGCGGCCGAATCCGGAAGCCGGGCCTCGTACCACGACAGCCGGAAAAAGTCCTTTGCGCCTTTGCGGCCAAAAAATTTATTTAGGAGAATCTTTCATGAAATTTTTCCTTGATACCGCTAATATCAAAGAAATCAAAGAAGCCGCGGAATTAGGATTCCTTGACGGCGTAACTACCAACCCATCCCTTATCGCAAGAGAAGGCAAATCTTTCAAGGGCGTGTTGAAGGACATCTGCAAGGCCGTGAAAGGCCCTGTCAGCGCGGAAGTCATCGCGTCCGATACCGAAGGCATGCTGAAAGAAGCGCGCGAACTCGCGAAACTCGCGGAAAACATTGTCGTCAAGATACCGCTCACCAAGAACGGCATAAAGGCCGTAAAGATACTCAACGCGGAGAACATAAAAACGAATGTCACGCTGTGCTTCAGTCCGCTTCAGGCGCTCATAGCCGCGAAAGCGGGCGGCACCTATGTAAGCCCGTTCGTAGGCCGTCTTGACGATAAAGGCCATTACGGAATGGACCTTGTCAAACAGATAAAAATAATCTATGAGAATTATAATTTCCAGACCGAAATCATCGTAGCCAGCGTAAGGCATCCCCTGCACATACTGGATGCGGCGCTGATGGGCGCGGATATCGCAACAATACCTTTTAACGTATTTGATAAAATGATCCAGCACCCGCTTACCGATGCCGGCATAGAGGCATTCATGAAAGACTGGCAAAAGGTCGCAGGGCTGTAACAAAGACATCGTCCGTTTCCTGTAGTCCGTGGCCCGTTTAAACGGCCATGTACCGATACTGGCACATGGCGGGACCCGAAATATAAACCACGCACTATGTCCTTCGCGACCTCGTGTCTTCGTGGCTAAAAACGTTGATTTCTACAACTATTAGTGTGAGCTATGGAAAAACCGGCAAAAAGGCATTCATCCGCAAAGAACAGGAGAACTGTCGTCCATCAGGACGAAGCCAGCCAGATACAACAGAAATATGCAAATCTTGTAAATAACGTAAATGTCGGTGTTTACAGGAATACTCCGGGCCCGGAAGGGCGGTTTCTTGAGGCCAATCCCGCCATCATCTCCATGTTTGAGGCCCAAACAAAAGAGGAATTCCTGCAACATACCGTAAGCGACCTCTACCAGAATCCTGAAAAACGAATTGAATTCAGCCAAAAAATCCAGAAATACGGTTTTGTGAGAAATGAAGAACTCCAGCTTGTCACCCTGAAAGGAAGGACTTTCTGGGGTGCGGTAACAGCCGTAAAGGTGACCGATGAAAACGGGCAGATTTTCTTTGACGGCATAATTGAAGATATTTCAGACCGCAAAAGGAGCGAAGAAGAACTCAACAGGTACAGCCGGCTCCTTGAAGAAATGGTTAAAGAACGCACTGCGGAATTGAAAAAGGCGAATGAACGGCTTCAACTCGATATAGCCGAACGCGTACGGGCGGAAGAATCCCTGAAAGAATCCGAAGAAAAATTCAGGATACTCGCGGAACAATCGCCCAACATGATATTTATCAACAAAAAAGGCCGGATTATTTATGCCAACGCGAAATGCGAAGAGCTGATGGGCTATACAAGGGCGGAATTTTATTCAGCGGATTTTGATTTTCTGATACTAATCGCCCCTGAATCACGCCAGCAGATAAAATTAAGCCTCTCGGCGCATATGCAGGGCAAGGACGTTGAGCCCTACGAATACGCGCTTCTTACGAAAACCGGTCAGCGGATTGACGCGATAATCTCCACCAAACTCATTAAATATGAAAACGAAATTGCCATACTCGGCGTCGTAACAGACATCACCGAACGCAAACGCATTGAAGAAATACTGCGCAAAAATGAAACCTTCCTGCAAAACGCGTTTGACAGCATAATGGACGGAATAAGCGTCCTTGACAAGGACATGAATATTGTACGGGTGAACCACGCGATGAAAACCCTGTATCCGCACTCCATGCCGCTTATAGGGAAAAAATGCTACACTGCATATTATAACCGCACGGAACGATGTGAAACGTGCCATTTTATAAAAGTATTCCGCCAGGGAACGCCGCAGATGGACACGGTGCCTCTTGCAGGCCCTGACGGCAGGCAAACCGGCTGGCTTGAAATATACGCGTCGCCACTGCTTGACGACCACGGTAATATCTCCGGCCTTATTGAATACGTACGCGACATCACTGAACGCAAAAAACTTGAGGAACAGTTCCTGCAGGCGCAGAAGATGGAAGCCATTGGAAAACTCGCCGGAGGAATCGTACACGATTTCAACAACCTCCTGACATCCATCATAGTCAATTCCGACCTGCTTTTAGGCCACTACAATCCGGGAGAACCCTTATACGATGAAATAAAAACAATCAAGGAATCCGGCGAACGCGCCGGACAGCTCACGCGCAGACTGCTTGCCTTCACTCGCAAACAGGTAATTGACCCCGTCATAATTGACCTGAACGAAATTATTAATGGAATGCGAAAAATGCTGGCCAGCCTGATGGGAAAGGAAATCAGGCAGGTATTCAATCTTGAATCGGACCTGAAATGGGTCAAAGTGGATTTCAGCCAGATAGAACAGGTAATTCTTAACCTTGTGATAAACGCCAAGGACGCGATGCCCAACGGAGGGACACTGGCCATTTCAACAAAAAACATAACCGTTGACGAAAAAAAACGCAAAGAACTGCCGGAGCTTAAGGACGGCGAATATGTGCTTGTCTCCATTTCCGACACCGGCGTCGGCATGCCGCCGGAAATAGCCGAACGCCTGTTTGAACCGTTCTTTACGACAAAAGAACAGGGCACGGGCCTCGGGCTTGCTACCGTTTACGGCATTGTAAAACAGATCGGCGGACACATAAAAGTAAGGACAAAAAAAGGCAAGGGAACTGTTTTTAAGATTTATCTGCCCGCGCCGGATGAAAGCGTAAAAAACAAACAGGCCGGGCAGGAAAAAATAACCGAGTTATGCGGAAATGAAACCATTCTCGTCATAGACGATGAACCGTCAATTCTTAATCTCGTAACAAAGATACTATCAAGCCTCGGCTATACGGTGCTTTCAGCCAAGAACAAGGACGAGGCCTTTGTTAGGGCACGAACCCATAAAGGCGTTCTGGATCTTTTATTAACCGATATAGTCCTGCCGGGCAAAAAGGGCCCGGAAATCGCCGCGGATTTAAAAAAACGCCATGACAAGATGAAAGTGCTTTTCATGTCGGGTTACGCGAACGGCCGCATAGACCATACATCCGGGAAAAATGGCAAATTTAATTTTATTTTCAAACCGTTCACCGCCTCAGGCCTGGCGCTGAAAGTAAGGGAAACACTGGACAGCAAATAGGCCCTGAACTTTATGCATAATAATGGAATAAAAAGCACCACGCTTCTTGTTACATCACTGTCATCTTTCCTCGTGCCTTTTATGGGTTCCGCTGTCAACATAGCCATACCGTCCATAGAAAAGGAATTCGGATTGGATGCGGTTTCCATGAACTGGATTGCCGCGGCTTATACGCTTTCTACGGCTATGTTTCTTGTGCCTTTCGGCAGGGTGGCGGATATATGCGGCAGAAAGAAAATACTGCTTTACGGGCTCGCAGTGTTCGCGCTGTCCTCGGAATTCTCGGCGTTATCAAATTCCGGCGCCATGCTGATTGCGTCCCGTATCGTCCAGGGTATAGGCAACGCGATGATGTTCGGCACTATAATAGCATTGCTTACCTCAGTTTTCCCGCCTGAAGAACGCGGCAAGGCAATCGGAATAAATACGGCCGCGGTTTACCTGGGACTTTCTCTTGGTCCGATTATCGGCGGAGTACTTACCCATAATTTCGGCTGGCGTATCCTGTTCGCAATAAACGTTCCCCTGTGTGTTTTACTGATTGCCCTTGCCGGCTGGAAACTGAAAGGCGAATGGGCTGACGCAATGGGTGAAAAATTTGACTGGAAAGGCTCCGTTCTTTACAGTATTTCTTTTGCCTGCATCATGTTCGGATTTTCCATACTGCCGTCCATCCGGGGTTTAATCGCGATTGCCTGCGGCATTGCCTGCATACCTGCTTTTATCGTGCTGGAATTGAGGACAAAAAGCCCGGTTTTAGACATCAGGATTTTCAGGCGGAATCCCGTATTCGCGTTTTCAAATATTGCATCCTTTATACATTACAGCGCATCGTTCGCGACCGGTTTTCTCCTGAGCATATACCTTCAAAAAGTAAAAGGCCTTAATGCCGCGCAAGCCGGTTTCGTGCTTGTCACACAACCTGTAATGATGGCTCTCGTATCTCCCTTTGCGGGCAGGCTTTCAGACCGGTATGAACCGCGCGTGATAAGTTCCATCGGCATGGCAATTACAACCGCAGGGCTTTTGCCTTTTGTGTACATAAACGCGGATACGCCTCTTTCGCATATAACAACGGCTTTGGTATTGCTCGGCATCGGTATCGCGCTGTTTTCAGCTCCTAACACAAACGCTATCATGAGTTCGGTTAACAGGAAATGCTACGGCATAGCGGCCGCGGTTACGAGCACGATGAGAACCGCCGGCCAGGCATTCAGCATGGGAATTGCCGCAATGGTCTTCGCAATATACCTCGATAGATCTAAGATCTCCATGGAAAACCTGCCATTGTTTATAGACAGCCTGCATCCGATGTTTGTTGTTTTCGCAGTTATGTGTTTCTGCGGAATTTTCGTATCCCTCGCGCGCGGCAGGACGCGATGAGTCTTTAAGTCTTTGTGTCTATGGGTCTGTGAGTCTGGGGTCGTGACACCAAACTCAGGACTTATGACTCCGGACTTCGTCCCGTCCTTCATACTTCATTTTTCCTCCTCATAACGAAGGAGGCAGGATGAAGCAGGGAGAAGGCAGGCAGACCGGACGTCTCGTTCGTCGTTCCTTCTCGCTACTGGTTACTTCGTAGTGGCCCGTTTAAACGAAAACCGGGATTCGAGTCCCAAGACCCGAGAGCTGGGCGCCGAGATCCGAGACCCGACGTCCGGGATCCGGCACCCGAAACTCGGATCTCGGAACTCGGACGACGTTTTCTTGACTCTTTTGACTCTTTTGCTATAATAGCCTCCGCGTTACACGGAAGAAGGTACTGGAAGCAAAACGCCGTCTGGCGCGGACAGTCACGCATTTCAATTATTATCTAAAATAGCACGGCATAATAAAATTCGTGACCCGTTTTCCGGTTCCCGTTCTAACGAATGCGACGAAAGAATACAAAATGCCCTCGTGGCAAAAAAACAGAATACTACAGGAGGTTTAGAAGAAATGAATATTTTTAAAACTGCTTTGTTGCTTTCATTGCTCACGGCACTGCTGTTAGGAGCCGGATTCCTTATGGGAGGCCAATCCGGACTCATTGTCGCCTTCGCATTTGCTTTAGCTATTAATTTCTTTTCGTATTGGTTCAGCGATAAAATAGTGCTCGCCATGTATCACGCTCAGCCGGCTAACAGCGAATCCGCGCCGCGGCTTTTCAGGATAGTTGAAAACCTTACTCAAAAGGCCGGCATGCCCATGCCGAAGGTCTATATCATACCGAATGCCGAAGCCCCGAATGCCTTTGCAACAGGCAGAAATCCAAGCCATGCCGCAGTCGCAGTCACAAATCCGCTCCTTGAGATGATGAACGACGACGAACTTGAAGGCGTTATAGCGCATGAATTGTCGCACATTAAAAACAGGGATACCTTAATAGCTACCGTCGCCGCGACCATGGCGGGCGCCATAAGCATGCTGGCTACAATGGCGCATTGGGCGCTTCTTTTCGGCGGCCATAACAGGGATGATGATAATAATTCCAGCCCGTTCGCCGCTGTCGGCGCTATTTTAATGATGATACTGGCTCCTATCGCCGCTATGCTCATCCAAATGGCTATATCGCGTTCAAGGGAATACCTCGCGGATAAAAGCGGAGCAAAAATAGCCGGTACGCCGTTAGGACTCGCTAAGGCGCTTTTTAAATTGGAAATGTACGCCAAAGAACGCAAGTTCAATGCCAGCCCGGCAACTGCTCATATGTTCATCGTCAATCCGTTGAGGGGAAAAGATATCGCTTCGCTCTTCCGCACCCATCCGTCCACAGAAGACAGGATTGAACGCCTGCGTGCGCTCAATACGAAGGAGGAAAAATGAAAAATGGAGAAGGAAGGACGACGAAGAACGGTTGAACAGATGAACAGGCGAACAGTTGAACGATGACTAATATTGTAAATTAAAAATATTAAATCGCAAAATGAAACAAAAAAATAAATTGATTGTGGTCGCTCTCGGCGGCAATGCCCTGCTCCGTACCGGTGAAAAAGGTACGATTGAAGAGCAGGAGGCGCATTCCGCTGAAACCTGTAAACACCTGCTGTCTTTAATAAAAAAAGATTATAATATCGTCATCACACACGGCAACGGCCCGCAGGTCGGCGCTATCTTACTGCGCAACGAAACCGCAAAGGACGTCGTTCCCGTCATGCCGCTTGATGTCTGCGTGGCGGATTCCCAGGGAAGCATCGGTTACATAATTCAACAGGCACTGCTTAATCACCTGCGTATGTCCAAAACCGAACGCTACGTGGTGACTATGATTACGCAGGTCATCGTTGAACCAAATGACCCCGCCTTCAACAATCCCACCAAGCCTATAGGGCCTTTTTATTCCAAAGAAGAATCTGAAAAATTGAAAAAAGAAAAAAAATGGGCTATGATACATGACGCAAACCGCGGCTATAGAAGGGTGGTTCCGTCGCCGAAACCGGTAAAAACCATCCAGCGTATTATGGTAAAACGGCTCGCGGAACAGGGCCATATAGTCGTAGCCTCGGGCGGCGGCGGCATCCCCATCTGGAAAAACGCTGCCAACGGCGGCGAATACCGCGGCATGGAAGCGGTCATTGATAAAGACCTCGCCTCCGCACTCCTCGCCTGCGAAATCCAGGCGGATATGCTGATAATATTGACCGGCGTGGAAAAAGTGGCGCTGAATTTCGGCAAACCGAACCAGAAATTGCTTGATACGGTAAAAGTTTCCGATGCCAAAAAATACCTCAAAGACGGCCATTTCGGAATAGGCAGTATGGCGCCGAAAATAGAAGCCGCCATTGATTTTATAGAAAAAACCGGACATGAAGTCCTCATAACCATGGATACATCGCTTGAAAACGCCCTTGAAGGCAAAACCGGCACGAGAATAGTGCCGGATGTGAATGAAAATTACGATATACAAACGCTTTTTAGCGAAAAAATGAAGAATGAAAAATGAAAAAGGAAGGACGAACGAAGTCTGGAGTCATTAGTCTGGGATCTGGAGTCTGTAAAGCATGAAACCTTTAATCGGCATCAACGCGGATTTCCGCAGGAATAAACGCAGGGGTTGCGAAAACGTACTGCATGAAGAATACGTCAACGCCGTACGCCGCGCCGGAGGCCTGCCAATCATATTGCCGGTATTCGGCACGAAACTCGACGCCATTGAAGCGCTCGGCAGGATAAACGGCCTGCTTCTCAGCGGCGGTGACGATATCAATCCTGATAAATTCGGCCAAAAAAAACATCCGAAACTGGATTTGCTTGTGGAAGCTAAAGAAAAATCAGATTTCTGGCTCGCGCAGGAGGCATTGAAAAGCAATATTCCGATATTGGGCATCTGTTACGGCCATCAATTGGTTAACGTAATCCTCGGCGGCACGCTCATACAGGACATCCCATCGCAAATAGGCAAAAAGGTAAAACATTCCAAACGCCTGCATAAAGCGGTCTTAAAAGAAAATTCACTGGTAAAAAAAATACTCGGCCTGGACTGCGTGTCCGTTTACAGTTCGCACCACCAGGCGGTGGAAAAACCAGGAAAGGGCTTGAAAACCACCGCAGTATCGCCGATAGACGGCATTATAGAAGCATGCGAAGGCGTAAAAAACAACAGGTTCCTGCTCTGCCTCCAGTGGCACCCTGAAGTAATGAACAAGGATAAAAAACAGATGAAATTGTTCGGGGAATTTATAAAAAATTGCAGATAGAATGAGTTTTTGCCACAGAGCGCACAGAGGACACGGAGAACGATGGCAAGCCTCAGTGAAAGACGATTAAAAAATAACACAAATATTAAAATACTCAATGATTAAATTACGTTGACTATACGACTAACTGCGTCGCAGATAAGATTTAGGAGGCTTGTTTATGGGAGTAGTTCAAAAAAACGAAACGCCTGACAAAGATTTAACCGCAAAGGTCCTGGACATTGCCGGGCTCGTTGAATACCAGCCCGGTTCGGTGGTAAGCAGGGAGATATTCAAACGCAACACGAGCAACATCACCGTATTTGCGTTTGACGAAGGCCAGGGTTTGAGCGAACATACCGCACCGTTTGACGCCATTGTATGCATACTTGACGGCATTGCGGAAATAACCGTTGTCGGCGAGGCCCACACAGTCAAAAAAGGCGAAATGCTCATCATGCCCGCAAACAAGCCGCATGCCCTTAAGGCCGTGGAAAAATTCAAGATGATGCTGATTATGATAAGAACGTAATAGATATGGGATTTGAGATGTGCTTCGTGTCTTCGTGCCCTCGTGGCTAAAAAACGTTCGTTTATCTTTTTTTCTTATAATAATCTATCTGTTAGGCACTAATGAACAAAAACCTTCCGCTAAATGCGTCTTTTTTTGCCCTTGGTTTCTACGCCCTTATCGTCCAAGTGCTGGATGTCAGGGAATTCCTTGCCGTCTTCCACGGAAACGAATTGACCATCGGCCTTATACTCAGCGCGTGGCTTTTCGGAATAGCTCTCGGGGCATTCCTGTTCTACCTGTTGAACAAGAAATCCGCGCTTAATCCTATCATCATATTCTCACTCGTGTTCCTTCTTCTCTGCTCACTGCTTCCATGCCAGATCGCGTTAATACGCAATACCCGCGCCATATTCGCGGTGCCATCCGGGGAATACGCGCCGTTTTCCGTGATTTTTTGCGCCTGTTTCCTGTTTGCCGCGCCTCTTGGAATGCTAATCGGAATTTTATTCCCCGCGGCCTGCCGGCTCCACAGCGCTATTTCAAGCCAAAATTCTTCATCTCACAGCATAAGTGCCGTTTATATCTGGGAAGCTGTTGGCAGTTTTGTTGCCGGCATATTTTTCACGTTTGTATTCGCGCCTTTCCTGAACCATTTTGCCGTCCTGGCCATATCAAATATCCTTGCTATATCGTCAATCCTGTTCATGCTTTTTGCATGCCGCGGCATCCTGAAATCAACAACTGCGTTATTGCTGAAAACGGTTTCGTTCCTTGTGCTGTTATCCTGCGGCATAAGCCTTCTCGCCGTATCAAAGAGCGTTGACTATTACCTGCTCCTGCGCTCATGGTATTCAATATCAGGACACAGTATTTCCGAGACGGGCATACATTCCCAAAACACACGGTACGGCAGTATCGTCCTGGAAACCGGAAAACAAAACAACATCTACAGCAACGGCTCCTGCATAACATCTTTCCCGCAGGAGGAAGAGGGGGCTTTTTATCTGCAGGCCATGGTATTCATGACAGAAACGCCTTCGCCCAAAAACGTCCTGCTTGTCGGCAACGGCTATCCGGACCTCGTTTTGCAAATGCTCAAATTCCCGCTGGAAAGGCTTGACTATGTCCAATTGGAACCGGAATTCATACGAATTATAAACGACAACCTGCCGGGCGAATACAAATCCGGGTTAAGCGACCCGCGCCTTCACATCCACTACGCGGACGGCAGGTATTTCGTCAAACGATCCCGGGACCGATATGACCTGATAATACTTGAAGTGCCCGAGCCGCGCACCGCGGCGCTGAACAGGTTTTTTACAACGGATTTTTTTAATGAATTAAAACAAATACTTTCCGAATCAGGCACCGTATTTTTATCCGCGCCGGTCAGCATAAACGCGAAATCAGATGAACTCATAAATTATCAGGCATCCATTTACGACAGCCTGACGGCCGTGTTTGAATACACCGCGCCATTGCCGCCCAATCTACTGCCGCAGGGCTACTTCATGGCCGAATCACAACCGGGAAATTTCAGTTTAGACATGGAGCAACTGTCGCAGAGGTACTGCAAATTAAAAATAGACGGCCCGCTTGTGCCGCAGGACGCGGAAACGGCCAAACAAGTGCTTTCGCAGGCAATCCCGGTGGAGATGTTCGCCCAGTGCCGCATGAACCTGAACAAGCCTCGCCTGGTGTTTATAAATTCCGATAGTGCGCCTATTGCGTATTTTTTCAACCTGCTCAGGTGGGACAGGATTTCCGGGAGGCCGCAGGGAAGCATATTCCAAAGGCTGGCCGGATTCAGGTTGTGGCACGTAATGGTAATATTATGGGTCGCATTTTTTGCGATGGTTTTCATAAAAGCGGAGTTCAGAGGCCGCGAAAAATCCGGAGATATTCCACAACCGGAAAAGAGGAATTCCGGAATCGTATTATACGCGGTTTTTGCCGCGGGAATTACCGGGATGGCCGGCGAGATAGTGATGATTTTTTCGTTTCAGAACGCATTCGGCAGTATATACGGAATGCTCGGACTTGTAATAGCGATGTTCATGGTAGGGCTTGCCCTGGGCGCAAGGATTGTGAAAGCAATAATGCTCCGCGACAAGGAAAAAACCATTTCAATTCTGTTAAAGATAGAATTTGCCGCGGCGGTTTTCTGCCTGATACTGCCGATACTCGTAAGGTATCCGCACCGGTTACTGCCGGACACGGTTGCGCAAGGGATTTATTTACTGCTTGCCGTACTTGGAGGGGCATTAACGGGCGCGATGTATCCGGCGGCGGGCGCTGTTTTAGCAGGCGACACTGGCGCGACAGCAAGCCTGATAGACGCGGCGGACCACACAGGCGCTTTTTTAGGCGCGTTGTTTGCCGGAGTGCTGTTTATACCGTTGTTTGGAATAAGCGGAACGTGCCTTATCCTGGCGCAGATGAATTTATTCGGGATTATATTGTTATTTTTTGCCGCAGAGACGCGGAAGGAAACTGCGGGTTAAAGAGTTGCGGGGTTTAGGAGTTACGGGGTTTAACGCTGTTTGGGAACATCAGTAAAGAGTGGAGAGAAAAAACAACACGTGTATCAAAATACCAAATAATTACGGTTCGTTGTAGACTTAAGACTCACCCTTTACTTACGTGTTAGCATCATTATGTATCATTCTGTATTTTTTCATTGACTGGACCTGCATTAAATCTTATAATACTGTCCGAGTGCTTTTTTGGATTGGGTTAAGTTATGATTAAAAAATCAGTGTTTGACGGCGATGCTAAAACAATTAAGTGGCTTAATGCCGCTGTTAATGCCGAAAAAAATGCGCTTTTCAATTACCTGAATTATTCGCATATGACGCGGAACATCACCGGCAAAAACATGTTCATACGGATCGCCCTTGACGAATTCCAACACATGACCATACTTGAAACCGAGCTTGCCAGAATACAGGCCGGCAAGAAATGGCAAAAAGTAAAGGTGCCGGCTTCACCTATAGAACAAATCAAACACGAAAAAAACCGGAAAACCGCTCCCGGCAGTGATGCCGGAAACGCGGATGAGATTGCCGCGATATCCCTGGCGATGAAAGCTGAAAAAAACGCCATGGCATTCTACCTTACCAGGTCAAACGAAGTCAAATCCGCCGAAGCGCGCGCTTTGCTTAAACGCCTGTCAGCCATGGAAGATGCCCATTACAGGATACTTCAGGCCGAACTTGACAGCATAAACCAGAGCGGCTTCTGGCTCGGATTCAGGGAGATCTCCTTTGAAACCCAATAAAAATTTTACTGCGTAAAATTTTTAGTAATACTTAAAACAGGGGATGGGCATTATTTTACGCTATAACAATTTTTGATACGCATGCGTACGTTAAGAAAGGTAATTTTATTGTGCATATGAAAAAATGTTTTCTCGCCGCATTATGGCTATTACTTACAGGTTTTCAAAACTTGTACGCACAGGACGCGCCGGGCATTTCGCAGGTTGACGATGAATTTTTCTCCCGGCTCGGACTCAACATGCAGAGACTCGCCGATGAAGCGCTGGCCGGCAGTACAACGCCCGGAAGGGTCGGAGGCATGCGGATTTCAGACAGCGTGAGCGGCGACGAATTAAAAACCTTTGCGGGCCACAGGGAACCCATAAGGGCCATGGCGCTGAGCCCTGACGGAAAGACCCTTGCAACCGGCTCAATGGACCGCACGTTGCGGCTTTGGGACGCCAAAAAGGATTCCGACCCAAAAGTACTTAACGAATTCAGGGAGCCGATAATTTCGCTGGCCTTCAGCCCTGACGGAAAATACATAGCCTCCGGCTCAGACGCGCGGCCTTTCGCGGTCCGCCTGTGGGACGCGAAAAAAGCCAAGACATCCAAGTCATTGCTCGCGCATACCGAACCCATAGTTTCGCTGGCGTTCAGTCCGGACAGCAAACTCCTTGCATCCGGCTCAAATGATCGCACGATACGAATCTGGGAAATAACCAAAGACAAAGACCCAAAGACTCTTACCGGCCATACCGGTAATGTTTTCTCGCTGGCATTCAGCCCGGACGGCAAAACGCTCATTTCCGGAAGCAGGGACAATTCAATCCGCGTATGGAACGTGGACAAGGGAACCGAACTGCAGAATCTCAGCGGCCACAGGGGGCCTGTTTTCGCGCTGGCGTTCACTCCGGACGAAAAATTTTTCATATCAGGAAGCGAGGACAGAACTGTCAAAATCTGGGACGCGGAAAAATTCACCGTTATTAAGAACATTACCGAACATAACGCCGTCATACAATCCGTGGCAATCAGCCCTGACGGCAGAATTTTCGCCTCTGCGGCCGGCGACAGAACTGTAAAAATATGGAATTTTAAAACCGGCAAGGAACTGAAAACCATACAGGCGCACCGCGACAGGCTTACTTCATCCGCATTCAGCCCGGACGGCATGATGCTTTATACGGGCAGTATTGACACGACAGCGAAGGTATGGGATGTTGAATTCTGCAAAGAAGTGCGGACCGCGTCAGGCGATTTATTCCGCGCGTCATCCGTATGCGTAAACCGCAGTCAAACGCTCGTCGCGGCCGGTCTTAATGATAACTCCATTAAAATCTGGAATGCCGCTGACAGTTCGGAATTTCAAACCTTCACGGGCCCGGGCAGTAAGACGTATCTTTTAGCCTTCGGCCCGGACGATGAAACGCTCGCGTCCGTATCCAACGACGATTCCCTGAAAATCTGGGACCTGAAATCCGGAAAACCGTTGAAAACCCTTACGGAAAATTCGGAAAAACTAAATTCCATGGCTTTCAGCCCTAATGGAAAAATTCTCGCCTGCGCCGGCGCGGGCAAAACGATAAAGCTGTGGGATGCGGATAAAGGCAAATCATTAAAACCGCTTTCAGGCCATGGCGATGAAGTGTACTCCGTGAGTTTCAGCACCGACGGAAAAATACTCGCCTCATGCAGTAAAGACAAAACCATGAAATTATGGGATGTTGAAACCGGCTCTCTGCTTATGACCGCGCCTGTTGAAAAAGAACCGCTCGTCTGCGCCTGGTTTCATCCAAACAATCCCTTGCTTTTATTCGGGCGCGATAACAGCGGCAATACGCTTGCATTTATTTCCATGACGGACAAGACCGTTGACTTTTCGGAAGGCAAACCCCAGGGGCCGCCTTTCCCGGCGGCAACAGCGGAAATGCTCACTGCCGACACGATAAATTCCGGCAGTACGGTAACGGTCAAGCTGACGGTGGACAACACAAAAGGCAAAGGCGATTTATTCCGTTATTGCGCAATTACGGAATGTCCGGAAGAGCCGTCTTTTGATAAACAGTTGCTTGTCTTCGGAAAAATAGAGGCCGGAAAAACAGATGACCGCTATATCAGTTTTCGCACGGAATATAAATGGCCCAACAGGGTTATCCGTATAAAATTCAAATCCTCGGAAATGAATAATAATTTCGCGTCCGACACCGAGGTTACGGTAAACATAACGGCATCGATGCAAAGGCCGGATTTTACCGTCGGATACGATATATTTGACGGCCAGGAGGGCAGGGGAGTGGGCAATTCCGACAAAACCCTGCAAAAAGGAGAAGGCCCTGAATTTACCATAAGCGTTAAAAATACCGGCGCCGGCGAGGCCGGAAAGGTAACTGTGGAAATTCTTGATTTCCCGGCCATAGATTCGCTGGAATTTTTCGGGGAGAAAAAAACAGAATTCGCGGGCCTTCTGAAAGACGAACAAATATCCGTTTCCTTTTCATTTATGATAAAGCAATCTTACCCCGACAGCCGCCTGAGATTCCGCGTGAAGATTAAAGAAACAAAATGCGATGTGGAAAAAATAGTTCCAATGGAATTTCCCGTAGGCGGATAATGAAAATTTAACAATCCGCTTTACATCCATAATCTTACAATCTGTAATTCTGCAATCTTGTAATCTTTAAATCTATTGACATATTCCCCGGAAATCATATAATTTCCCTTATTATGAACAGACTTAACAGGTTAATCATTCTTCTTGTTTTCGGGCCGGCGATGATTTGTGCCGGAATAGCCTGCAACAGGCAGGTGGTGCCGGCGTCGCAGATAAATGTAAGATTCGGCAGTTACCCGTCATCCGAGGAGATATCAACATATATCATTCAGCTGGAAAAATTGCATCCCGATTACGCGGACATCTATGAAATAGGCGCGTCCTGGGAAAAAAGGCCGATTCTTGCGATGCGCATTACGGATGAAAAATCCGGAGACCCAGAAAAAAAGCCCGCGATGTACATGGACGCGGGGCACCACGGCAACGAAAAGATATCCGTACAATCGGCATTGTTTTTTGTAACCTACATCCTGGACAATTCCGAGAGAGACCCGCTTGTGGCGCATCTCCTGAAAACAAGGACGCTTTACGTGATTCCGCTCGTCAATCCCGACGGCAATAACGCGGGCGAAAGGACAAACAAGAACCCGAACATACCCGTTGACCTTAACAGGAATTACGAATACGGCTGGCAGGCGGGTTTTGACAAAGACCGCGCCATGTTGTACGGCGGAACTGATCCGTTCTCCGAGCCCGAAACGCGCGCGGTAAGAAAATTCGTCCTTGAACATAAAAACATCAATATCGCCCTTACACTGCATTCGGGCATTGACCGCCTGCATACGCCGGGGTTTACCATCCAGGAAAATTTTCCCCAGGACCAGCAGGAATATGACATTATTTCCGGTGAAGCGGCGATACTCGCGGGCAGAAACGGATTCTATTCGCCGGCGCTTTCGCCTTTAGGCATAGCCAAAGGCGGCGGCGGAGCGGGCACTACAATGGCGTGGCTCCACGCAAACAGCATTTATGCATGGACTGTTGAGGTGTACGGAGACGGCAAATATCCGTGGGAAACCGTTGATAAGTATAATCCGCCGGAAAAGCACATTGAAGACCTCTGCAACAGATGGCTCAAACCGTTCCTCTATTACTGGTCAACCCTTCCCAACCTGGGATTATACGGGGTTAAGGTCAAAAACGACACCCTGTATATTACCGTAGGAAACGACGGCAAATTCCCGATGGACGCTCTCGTGCAGGTATGGAAAAAAGGCCAGAAGGTTTATTATTTATCGGTGGACAATCTGCGTGAAAATTCGCGGGAAATAATGATACCCCTGCCGCCGGAAGAACTGACCGGGGATTTCATGATTTCACTGAGCGGCAATACTACGACGGGCCCGCAGAATGATATTTTCAAGCTATCCCTGTCATTATCGGGAACGACGTGGTCAATATCAACCGCGGAAGGCACGTTTGAAAGCAAATTGCCTCTGATGAATTTCTTTAAATAAATTTTAGCCTTCGGACAGGATAATACTCTGTCCCTGCAAGAATTCTTATTGCCTATTGCTTCATCTCAACAACATCAACTATCCTGTCCGATTCCGTCAATAATTCCTGCTTTGCGCCGCACGGCCAGATGATTTCCACTGTTACATTGCCTCTGTAATCGCCCAGGCCGAAATGCGCGGCCATTGAATCCTGGTTTGTGGTACCGTTCCCGCCTTCCACCTGGCGCAGGTATTTATTATCCCCGGCAATAACCGTTATCTCGGCGCCTATAGCCGCGCTGTTGCAATGCGCGCCCCTCAGCCTCACCTCCAGCCAATGCCTGCCGGCAGGGCACTCATTCCTGAATAAATACATCTGACCCCAGCCCGCAACCGCAAGGTCCATGTCGCCGTCATTATCGTAATCCGCCCAGGCGCATCCCCAGCCGTTCAACACCCGCACGCCGGCAAGCCACGTTATATCGGCAAATGTTTTATCCCCGTTATTTTTGTAAAAAAAGGAAGGCACTTTTTCATATACGCTTGTAATGTACAAATCCTGCCATCCGTCATTGTCGTAGTCGCAGAACGCCGGATTGCTGTGGGTCTCTTCGTACCTGATGCCGGATTCCTTGCGCAATTCCTTAAAAACATATTCCGGCGCGCCCTGGTTTTCCAGGAGGTAACTCATATTGGAGAATTCTATATACCGAGGATGGGCGAGATTGGCCTCAAACAAATCCCAATCGCCGTCGTTGTCATAATCAGCCCAATCGGAACCTATCGTATGTCCAAAGTAACCTTTTTCCTCCCTGCCTTCCACGCCGGTTTGTTTGGCAAGATTCGTAAAAGTCCCGTCGCCGTTGTTTTTCCAGAGGAAATCGGGGTCAAGGCGGTAATTGGAGACCATTATGTCAATCAGGCCGTCCTGATTATAATCCGCCCATGCAACGCCCCTTCCGCACATATTTTCCGGAATGAACATTTTGGCCTCTTCAGCGGCATTTTTGAAAAACGCGCCGTTGATATTATGCCAGAGCATATCGGGAGTGCCGTTTGAAAGTTCGGCTCCGGGTTTTTCATAATTTGCAACGTACAGGTCAACGAAGCCATCCCGGTCGTAATCGCCCCAGGCCGCGCCTTCGGAAGGGTAATCGTCGCTGAGATTCCCGTATTCCGCAGTTACATTCGCAAAAGTCCCGTCGCCGTTATTGCGCCATAATGCGTCCGGGGTGCCTGACGAAAAGAAATCCAGCCAGCCGTCATTATTAAAATCCGCCCAGACGCCGCCGGCATATCCGCCGGAGATTTTCGCGGCATCGGTAACGTTGGTAAAAGCGCCATCGCCGTTATTTTTCCACAGGCAACAGCCATTGACTAACATATCCTGAAAACCGTCATTATCATAATCGCCCCATGCAATCCTGCTTGCCCACGTGCGCGCGTAGGGATTGGTTGGCGGGACGAGTTTGGCCTGCAGGGTTACATCTGTAAAATTTACTATGCCCGACCAGGAAGCCAGGGTATTTCGCAGGGAATCGGCATCATCCGCACAGCCGACCGCCTGCATGCCGGCGCGCAGAAATGCGTCTTTAGCCTTGTTTATAGTGCCTCTGCAAATCAGGGATTTTCCGAAATATTCAAAAGCCCTGTTCATATCACCGCGCAATTCGCAACATCTGCCGAAGTAATAATTGGTTGTCTCACAGAAATCATTTTTGGAAAGAGATTGGAGTAGGTATTTTTCCGCGTCTTTTAACATGCCTTTTTTCATATATGCATAGCCGATCTGCTGAAGGACTTCATAGGCCCTTACCTGGTCCCTGTACATATCCTCATAATACCAGACAGGCTGGGGCTGTTTTTCTTTTTCTTCCAGGATAGCCAATGCCTTATTGAGCCACGCAAGGGATTGGTCATAATCCACGTCAAACTCAACATAAACCCAGGCGGACTTGGCCATAGCCATGACATTATCAGGTTCGGAAGTTGTCCATAACTCGCAGTATTTTCTTAATTCAGGAATATTTTTCGTGGAAGGGTCGCCCAGGCCTGAAAGATAACTCAATATAATACGGAAGCAGACGTCCCTCTGGGAACAGGGCGGGAAGTTTTGCACGTATTCTTTGGCGGGTTCAAGCCGTTCTTTGCCTTTACGCGCGAGGATGCTTTCAAAGCATGTCTGGCATATCCAGTTCATGATATCGGATTTGCTGTTGCGGTAATTTTTTACGTATTCAACGGCTGTTTCATTGAATTTATCTTTAATATTCAGGCAGTCTTCGGAATAGACCGACAGGGCGGTAAAGTAAACAATTTCCGGCAGGACGGTTTCATTGGCCGAACTTTTTACCTGAGCGAACAATTCTTCAAATTCCTTTTGTATAGCCTGTCTGGCGGGGTTTTCCGTATCGGCATTTCCACGGGCCCTGCGCAGGGATATCTGCCATATGGAAAGGTATGATTCATAATCCTGCGGATACATGAGCAGGGTTTTTTTGTATTCGGCGACAGCGCTATCAAACTCATTGCGGCGTTCATAACACTCGGCGATGCCGTACTGGGCGTCGCGTGACTGCGGGTTAAGTTCCAGGGCCTTGCGGAAGAGTTCCTCAGCGCCGGCGTAATTACGCTGTTCCTCAAGGGCCTTAGCCTGTTTAATGGTATCGGCGGCAGGGGATTTCGGGTCTTCCATGGGGACGACCTGCGCGAACGCGGCGGAGGCCATCGCGAAAACCGCGGCAAAAACCGTTAGAACCAATTTTTTATTGTAAAACATAATAGATGTCCTTTCATTAATCCTATCTTTAGTTACTGGATGGAATTTGCAGGTTAAAACAAAATGCACCGATTTTCCATATCCTGATATATTCTATCTATTTGTTTTTGAATTTCAATTGTTTTCGCAAGCGCCGTAATGACCCCGCAGTATTGTTTTATGTCCTCCAATGACAGGGACCTGTCTTTTCTTTCCTTCAACCATTTATCACAGACATGATAACCGCCGATTTGGTATTGCCATATATCCGGGCTTATGTTTTCAAAATATTGCTCCTTATTTATTAAAATTTTACCTTTCTCATAAGCGACTTTTACAACTCTGTTATCTCCTTTGCCCTGGAATTTAGCAAGCGTCTTACCGGAGTTTTCGGATACCTGCAAATGCAAATCAACCAGTTTACCGCCCAAATCGGCCATTTTATAGAACAAACCGGGATCCTGAACAAAGGGAATTCTTGGAAAATCCATTTTCAGGAATTCGGCATATCTTGTGCGATAAATATTGGAATACAAAATAGCGTATATATAATTGAATATTTGTTCAGGCAATAGTTTTGAAGAATACTCTTTTTCCAATTGAGCCGCAATGTGTTTTGAAATGTTCGGTTGTTTTGCGGCGTATTCCGTTTGTGAATCAAAAAGAAGCATTAGGTTTCGAAAAGAGCGTTTTTTGGAAGTCGCTCTTTTCGCATAAAGATAAAGAGGGAATAAATAAGCTATCCCTTTATTACTAAGAGTTACACGGCTTTCTATAATACTGGACGTTACAAAAGAATGGTTAAATACACCTTCTGCTACCTGTCTTACTGAAACCAATCCTAAATTCGGTTTTATCATGTGCTGCATTACGTCTTTCCTGGTCCGCTCTGTTACAGAATCATGATAGAAAATCCACCTCATGTCAAACGGCCTATATAAAATCCGCGTCAGGGAATCCTCCCATTTCTTATCCATCCTCACTTTTTCACGCGCTGTTTCAAGTTTCCAGTTATACTTATCCTTCAAATTAAATGTCTGCCTCATAGTTTCATCAGTCACAGTTTGATTACAAAACATCCTTATACGCTGTTTAAGGGCTTCTTTGTCAAAATCTATCGCAAAATTATCTCTTGACGTAACTATGCCTACGCTGTTAACCGGAAATATCTCGGTTATTTTCGGATACAGTTCGTAATTTCCAAGCAGTTTTTCATCTCTCGGAATGAACAGGTATTGCTCTTTTTTCGGTGAAAGTTTCTGCCACTTTGTTGTCTTTATGTTATTTTTTGAAAGATACGCATATTTATCCTCACGCCTGCCCCAGATTTCGGCATAATGGACGTCGCAATCCTTTTTAACGCCTTTTTGTTTTATAAAAACTGCAATTGCTGTTCCCTGCTGTATATCAAATACATTCTCATCAGGAGAACCGTCCGGCGCTGTTTCTTTTTTGCGCAGATTACCGTGCAGATTCACGATGTAAATATCATTGAAACTTTTCATCAATGATTGCCGCATGCCTCTAAAGGTTGGATTGTCCAGATAACCGTGGTTTGTAATAAATCCCAGCACGCCTTCGCCTGCCTGGTCTATTTTCCATTGGGCAAACCGCATGAACTTGACGTAATCATCCTGTAGCCATTTGGGATTTCTCTCGTTAAGCGGCTTGCCATCAATGATTTTATAATTTTCTATCAACGCTCCTATCCATGTTTTCAGTTTCTTCGTGCGCGGCTTCTTGTATTTTACAAGCGCTTTTCTCTTGTTCTTGCCTTTACCGACCCATTTTTCTTCCTGTGTAATCTGAATTGTATATTCACTGCAGTTTGCGGACATCCCCGAATAAGGTGGATTGCCAAGAATTGCCAGAATAGGTTTTTCTTTTTTTATCTCTCCTGCCAGATGCGACTCCACGGACAGCGAAGTCATGCCAGGCAAAACAGTTTGCGCAAGTTCATTCATATCCAGCGTATTTGTCAGGTAAAGCTTAAATCTTTCATCTTTACGCAGTTTATGCCCGAGTTCTTCAAGTAGGAACGATATCTTTAAATGACCTACAGCGTAAGGCGCCATCATAATCTCAAATGCGTAAAAATCTTTTAATATGTGCTCGCTTATAAAATCCGGCTTACCGCCTTCACCGTATTTGGAAACAAATTCTTCCACCGCTGTTTTTGCGGCCTCAGCCGGAAAAGTAAGCGTGCCTGCGGCCGGGTCCAATACGGTAACGGATTTATTCGCAAGCCCGTCAGCACGCTGAAACTGTTCTTTCAAAACATGATGCAACGACTCTACAATATATGAAACCACCGGTTCCGGCGTATAATACACGCCTCTCTTTTCCCTAAGTTGGGAATCGTATTCGGACAAAAACGTTTCGTAGAAATGAACAACGGGGTCTTTGCCCTTGCCTTCATGAAAGTATTGGTGCAGTATGCTTTTCACATCCGCCATTGCCAGAACTTCCGAGATATCGTCAATTACCCACTCCATTTGCGGCGGCAATTCTTCAAGTGAAATAAACCTGAAAATGTCTCTTAGAATACCTATGGTATGCGGAATATTGTCATAGGCGAGTTTCCTGTTGAACCCGTTTTCAGAGCGCGTACGAGCTGCAAAAAGGCCGTAAGCAACGGTTTGGGAATATAAATCCGCGAATTCTTCCTTAGACAGTCCGGTTATAAGATATTTATTAAAAGCCTCGTAGAAACCCGTAAGAAACTTTTTACCGCTGTCTTCCTCTTCAATTAATTCCCGTGTTACGACTTCGTCTTTCAGGAACCGCGTTCTTTTCGCAAGTTCTAAGGCAAGTGATTTAGGGGTTGAACTCTTTGGCAGAGAAAATGAAAAAAACTTGTCAAGCAGGGCCGTAAATTCATGTTCTTTTTCAACAGGCGGTATAGTCTTAAGTTTACGGACAATAAAAGTCCTGCCAATCAGAACTTTATCAATCAAATTTCCATCCCGGTAAAGACGGAATTCAAAGAAATTTGTCAATATCATGTTGGGGAACGTCTGCAGGTAGCGTTTCAGCTGGGGCGTATTTTCATTTTTGTCAAGATTTTCACAATCCGGCGCCTTGGCTTCAATGTATCCGGTTATATGCGCTTTGCCGTCCCAGATTCTGAAATCAGGATTGCCGGCCTCGGTTTTTTTAGGAAGAGACGTTATATGAATGCCTTTCTTGCCGGAAGATTCCGCGTATGACCGCAGTAATTCCGCAAGAACCGGATAATAGCTTTCTTCTCTTGCATCACCCCTGACGGCTGTTTCAGATATTTTCTGTAAATATGTTTTCAGCATAACTTGTCTTTAATGGTGAAAAATGCCACGAATAAGACTACGCTATTTTTAACAAGTTTTAACGCAAATGTCAACGTAAATCATTTCGTCCCGCATCTCAGATCGCAAATCCCATATCCAGGATCGCAGGCAAATAATTTTTTCTTGCCTCTTGCCGCATTTATTGCTATAATCCCAATCCTTTTCCATGGATAATAAAATTATGGTATTTGATTTTTAAGAGGTTTTGATTTATGTTAGTCATGAAATTCGGCGGCTCGTCGGTCGCCAATGCCGAGCGCGTAAGAAACGTATGTGCTATTGTCAAGAACAACCTTCACAGACATCCTGTAATGGTCGTATCAGCGCACGGCGGTGTAACGGATATGCTTATTGACGTTGCTAAACGGTCGGTTACCGGCAAACTGGACATAAGCCCCATTCGTAAAATACACCTTGACATGATAAAGGACCTCAAACTGGACCCCGCTCCCACTGAAAAACTCCTGAACGAACTTGAAGTCCTACTCCAGGGCATTTCGCTCGTGCGCGAACTCACTCCCCGGACGCTTGACTACGTCATGTCTTTCGGGGAACGCCTCTCCATACGCACCGTAGCGGCATACATGAGCTCTCAGGGCGTGCATGCAACAGCCGTGGAATCCTATGACCTCGGCATGATAACAAGCTCGGATTTCGGAAGCGCCACGCCGCTTCCCGAGGCAGATCCCATCATTGAATGGAACATTAAAAGATACGACACCGTGCCCGTAATCACGGGCTTCATCGGCAAAGATAAAAAAGGCAACATCACTACGCTCGGCAGGAACGGAAGCGATTATACCGCGGCTATCGTAGGCGCGGCTGTGGGCGCCGAAGAAATCCAGATATGGAGCGACGTTGACGGCGTCATGACAGCGGACCCGACCATTATTAAAGAAGCCATGCCGATTGAAAAAATGAGCTTTGACGAGGCGAGCGAACTCGCGTATTACGGCGGACGCCTCCATCCTTACACGCTGATTCCCGCGGTGCGCAAAAGCATACCCATAAGAATCCTCAATACCTTCAAGCCAGACAATAAGGGCACCCTCATCCTGAGCGAATCAAAAGAAACCGAAGGCGTGATAAAATCAATCGTGTACAAGGAAAACCTTTTCCTGATAAACGTAATTTCCACCCGTATGCTCTTCCATCACGGTTTCATGGCCAAGATTTTTGAGATATTCAATAATTATTCCATAGTCATAGACATGATTGCCACTTCGGAAGTAAGCGTCTCCCTGACAACGGACAACGATGTAAACCTTGACGCGGCTATTAAAGACCTCGCGCAATTTGCCGAGGTCACGGTAGAACCCGACAAGGCTATCATCTGCGTGGTGGGCGAAGGCTTAAAACATTCGCGCTCGGTTACGAGCACGATTTTCAACGCCGTTGAAAAAGGCAAGATCAACGTCCAGATGATCTCCCAAAGCGCTAAGAAAATCAACATCGCATTCCTGATTAATGACGACGATATACTGACGACCGTTCAACTGCTTCATAATACGTTTTTTGCAAAGAAACAATAAAATGGATCAAAAAAAAATATCGTCAACGGCGGCCGCCATAAAAAAACACCGCTATTTCCTGATATCCACGCACGTCAACCCGGATGGTGACGCGTTCGGTTCGTCGCTGGCCCTGAAATTCATGCTTGAGGCCCTCGGCAAAAAGGCGGATATAGTCGTTGACAGCGCGTGCCCGAAGGAACTGGCTTTTCTCCCGGGTACTGACAAAATAATCTACAAACCGGAATTGAAACAGCGAAAGTACGATGCCGTATTCTGCCTTGACTGCGGGTCTTACGACAGGATAGGCAAAGTCCAGAAGATAGCCCCCAAAAACGCGCCGATAATAAATATAGACCATCACGAAACAAACACCCGTTTCGGCGCGATAAACTGGGTTGACCTTAACGTCTGCGCGACCGCGGAACTCATTCTCGCCATGGCGGAACATTTTAAAATAAGAATTTCCAGGCAATTCGCCGTCTGCATCTATACGGCAATTGTCACGGAAACCGGGCACTTCTCGTTCAGCAATACCTCCCTGCGTTCCCACATGATTGCCGCTGAAATGATACGGTACGGAGTAAAGCCGAGTATTGTAAGTTACGGACTTGTAAAAAATAAAACCCTGAGTGACCTGAAATTGACCGCAAAGGTTATGGGCAGGATCAGGGTCACAAAAGACGGCACCACGGCCTGGTCGTCTATAACCGCGGACGATCTCAAAAACCCCCGCACAGTACCGGGAGATTCGCAGGAATATCTTCACCACATGGTTTCATTGAAAGGCGTGCATGCCTCCATCCTGTTCAGGCAGACTCCGGAAGGCACGGTAAAGGCAAGCGCGCGCACTGACGGCACCATAAGCGCGAGCAAGTTGATGCTGAAATTCGGCGGCGGCGGACACCCAAGGGCGGCCGGATGCACCCTGAAGGCCTCGCTCAAAAATGCGCAAAAACGCGTGTTGGACGCGGTAAAACGCATGCTTGGCCGATAACGCTCAGTTCATTCAAGCGTCCTGAATGAATCCATGCAGGAATAAAAGGTATTGGCAAATTCATTGTATTTGTTTTTTGAGACATAGCCTATAATAAGCCATTTCATCAATTTGCAATCCACGATAACTGCCATTCCTTTGATCCGGCCTTTATGCTGATCACCCGCAATAACCAAACGGCGGGCGCTTTTGCCGCTGATAATGCAATCTTCATCATTCAACACCTCAATATTCATGAATATTTCAGCGAGCTTACGCCTTGAAGGGGACCATTTATCATCCATTCTATCTGTATCGGACATGAAAATAACCTGGATCTGCGGAACAATACGGTCAATTTCCGCGTCTAAGAAAACCGCCTTTGTTTCGGTACCAGGAGCCGATTCGCTCCAGCCGTTCGGCGGCTGTATTGAAAAACCATTGCTCTCGTCCGTATATTCGCCGGACAACAATTCCGGACATACGCGCAATTCCGGTTCAGGCCCGGAATCTTCCGATGCCTTGCCGGCTGACATCTTATCCAACATCTTATATCCCTGGTCTGTCAGCACAAAACCGTGCACGCATACTGCAAGAGCGATGCCGACCAAGGCGGAACCGAGTGAAAATATCAGCCTCGGCGTCGTATCAATAGAATCGTAATAATGCTGTGCTATGCCGCCGAAAGCGCCGATTGCGGCAACTAAAATATACCAGCTTGTTTTGAGGCTATACCGGTCATCCGAAGGCCCCTTAAAAAAAACAAACGGTATAACGTCCAGCGGCACAAGCGTAAGCAGAAAAGCACTGACTGCTAAAATACCGGTTATTATGAAAATAGAATGCCTCGGCGGCCTGGGCTTGTTTTCCAACCCCCTGTAAACAGATGTACCGCGCGCGGACGCGTTAAAAGGAGCACAGCATAAACTGCATGAAACTGCGCCATCATGGTTTTCAGCGCCGCATTTCTGACACTTCATACGATAATCCTCTAATAAATTTTCAGCGAATTCGCGAATGAATAAAAGATATCGCGGTATTCATCGTATTTTTCCGCTGGCGCCGTACACATAAGGCACCACGTTTCCTTTCCGTGTTCAATAAACACGAACATCACCTTCATGGCCGTTTCCCCGGACTTATACGTAACAACAAGCCGGCAGGCGCTTTTGCCGCCTATATTGCATATTGATTTTTCCTTGAAATCACAATCCGGCAGTTTTTTCTTGAGGATTTTTTCGCCTGTAGTAAACATGGCGCTTTCCACTATGCTTTCGCTGAATTTCTCGCTATTAACGCATATTGACGGATAAAACCCGTTAAAATCATTATTGTCCTGGAAAAAGATTTTCGCATTGGGCCGGCCCGTTGCTTCTCCCCATCCTGAAGGCGGCCGGACGGAAAATCCTTCGTAACTGCGCTCATCGCCAAGCAGGCCCATATTTACATGGGGCTGTGATTCGGTTGAAAAGAAGCTGTATGACCAGTCGGAAATGCAGAAACCGAAGAGAAACATGCCGATTCCGATGCCAGCCACCGAAGCGCTTACGGCAATGGCGTATTTTACCGCACCTTTTATTGATTCCTGGAAAAGCTTGATTATTATTACAAACAGAACAATCGCGCCTGCGCCCGCAAGCGCACCCGTCTTATCACTCCAGTAATGAAACAGGAATAACGGCAGGAACGTGAGCACAAGCCCGCCGAAAAACAGGCCTGCTGTAACGGCCGCGAGCGGATATTTTACCGGCGGCAGGGGCCTTGCCTTGGCAGGAAGCTCTTTCGGGGCCGTCTGGAACGGCGTACTGCACATACTGCAGGAAACGGCTGATGCATCGTTTTCAACGCCGCATTTCGGGCATTTTATTTTGGAACCGCTGATTTCAACCGGGACGGACAAAACCTGTTTTTTCACGGCCGGCTTGGACGATTCAATGAGTTTGTCCGTTTTTATCATTGTGATATCCGCGCCGTCTATTTCCAGGTCATAATCCGAACTGAACGCGCCGGGCGTAATGCTTACAACCGCCGTCCTCACCGCGCCTTTCCGGTCCACAAGTTTTCCCGTAATAGAACACTCATCGGTAGCAGCCAAGGTGCTCTCATCCGCTTTTTCGCCGTTTATGTATAACGTGTGTGTTGCGGCCGCAATTATAACCTTGGTTTTGACCTGAATAGTATTACCCTCAAAGGTCGCCATATAGTAAGTATCAAACAAACCCATCGCACACCTCTTTACCGAATCTCCACGCTCGTTTCAATTCACTGATCAAATACCGGCTGTTTTAGTTTCTATACGGCTTCTATTTAACTATTTTTGCGGAAAATGTCAATTATTTGGGTTGTTCGTGTTTTTCAAGCCCTTCGGGATTCGACGGCGCGGAATCCGCCGGCGGCTTCGGCTGTTCCGTCTCTTCTTTTTTCTCAATAAAATCCCCGTACTGTTTCAGCAGGTTATCGCCAAAACCCTTGCCTATCGCGTAAATCGTATTGCCGTCCTCTTTTTTCACATAATAGGACGCGTTGTCCGAAGACAGTTTGAGTATGTACAAAACCGTCTTTTTATCCCCTGTTTCCGTAATAACAAGTTTTTCCATATACTTGCCTGGATCAATTTCCGCCTTTGAGGCGTCAAGCAATGCCGAATTGGCGCGCAGGGATGTTACCGTATTTACTATGCTGTTTACCGTCTGGAGTTTCAGCCCGCCTTGTCCCGCCCCTCCTGCAAGCGACCACTCCTTTGATTTGTCATCGCGGACAAGCACGACGTCCTGGATTTCCGGCCGGGAGATTTCGATTTTTGTAAGATTGTCGGCATCCACGGCGCAGACCTGCTTGTCAATATATTCCTCGGCCTTTTTGCGGAAATTATCAGCCTGTGATTTCCCGCAGAGTAAAACGAATGGCTTATCGTCAACCATGACGTAACTATGGGTTGACCCGTCATCTTTGCCGATACTGACCTTACGCGCCGTACCGTCTTCAAGAGTTACGGTTGCTGTTACGGCCGGCACGTCAAGCCCGTATTCTTTTAATTCTTTTACGTCTTTGACAATATCGTCTATATTGAGATTGGCGGCCGCGCCTGTCACGGCGGAAGCCGTTGCCTGGTCAGCCGGGGCGTCCACGGGCTCTTTCAAGACCCATTTCGGCGCGGCATCGGCGATTTTCGTCAGGCGGATAACCTGCGCGGTTGTTTGTCCTTCTATTACACTGCTTATCGCAAGTTCCTTTATCTTCTGCTGGTCAATGCCGAGCGCACTGCGTTTTATCCAGAATTTATTGTCATCCGAACAGGCCGCGCGCATGTTTTCCCCCGTCACAATTACCTCATTGCCTTCAAAAAGCCGTACGTAAGTGCTCTGATAATTCTCGGCATTCTTGCCGATATGGAAATACGCGAGTGTTTTACCGGAAGAATCAAGCATTTCCACGAGCAAACCCTGGTTATCAACCTCAAATTTCGCGAATTTATCCGGATTAGTGCCGCGAACGTCTTCCTTTTTCATCACCTTTGTCTTTTCAAGAAAACCCTTTATCTTATCTTCATCAACGGGATAGTTGTTAAGCGTTTCAATAGCCCATTTGCCCAATACCAGTTTTAGCGTGACGGACGCTTCGCCCTTCTTGATTTTAACGGTTGTAACATCCGCGGTATTAAGCTCATAATAAATAAGGCCTCCGGTTTTTACGTCTTTAATCTGCTTTTTGCCTGGCCCGTAAACAAAAAACACCGCAGTCCCGAGAATAGCAGTTACAATTATCAGGATTGCTATCAATTTAAGTTTTGTTTTTTCAATACACGAAAACATATGGAAGGAACCTCCTTATTTTTTACATCATTGAATATCTCTTGGCTCTCCTGACAAGCGCCAGGGTTATGCCAAATATTATGACAAGCAAAGGCATTCCGGCTATGCTTGCGGCTTTCAGGAAAAATTTCTTGCTATCGGATACTTCCTCAATGGGCCTTGCAGCCGTTTCCCTTGAACGTATCTTGATAAGGTCTTCGCCCATTGTAAGCCAGTCTATGAGATTCTGGAAGAATATCTGATTGGACTTGCTTCTTCCTCCGAAATTATCGGTTATAAAATCGGAATCTCCCACGACGACTATGGCTGTTTCCGGGCTTTTCTTAATGATGGAATTCGGGTCCGACGGGGGCGGCGGCGGGCCTTCACCTTCCTTAGGCGGAGGCGGCATGGGAATCGGCTTATTCGCGTAGAAACTGTCAAATTCCCCGGTCACTGCCACGGCAATGGTGTACTGAGAAAAGTTGCTTCCCTGCGGCATTTCCATTTTGGGCTGAAGGTCAACGCCATTCGACACGCTCGCCGCGGAACTGTTAGTGCTCGTCTTGACCAGTTCAACCGCCTTCTTGCCCGCAAGTTTTCCCTGGACCAGCTCAACGCTTGATACCCAGGGAAATATAACTTCGTTCATTTTATTTGTTACAGGATGGTCATGATTCATGTTCTTATTAACGGCAACGACGAAATAGACATACGGCTGGGACATAACGAAATTTCCCTGCCTGGTTTGCACCTGACCCTGGTATTCGTAATCCGCAATGACATCCGTATTTATCTTTACGCCGTAGTGTTCAAGCAAATCGCCCAGATTGTGCTTGCGTGGCGTCCCGTAAGGCATATCCTCCGGAACCTGCACGGCATTGACAAAGAAAAGCACCTTACCGCCCGACATAATGTACTGGTCTATAGCGAATTTATCCGTATCCGTAATATTTGCTGGAGACGCTATTACAAGGGCGGAAAGGGTTTTGTCTATCGGGGTTCCGGATTTTATTTCAACCGGCTCCACCTTCATCTGCCGTGAAAGGGCGTCACATACGGCGCCGAGGTCCTTCTGCATATCCGGTTCGGTATGGCCGGTTAAGAATCCTACAGTTCTTTCCTTTTCCGCGGAAACTTTTACTATGGCGCTTGTAAGTTCATATTCAAAGGTTGATGGATTTATAAATGGTATGACCTCATGCTTATCGGTGTAAAATACGGCAAGACCGAAATATAGCTTAACGGCCTTGACCTCCGCCTTCTGCCTTACCTGCGGAGTTTGCGGTTGTATCTGCAAATCCATAGCCTTTTTTTCCGTCTCCTCGTCCGTAAGCGGATCTATGTATTCAATCTGTATTTTATTCCCCGAATACGCGCGGTATTCGTTCAGGGTATCTTCAATCTGTCTTCTGATATGGGTTATCTGTTCAGGAAAATTATCCGAGAAAAACGCCTTTATGTTGACTATATCATCCAGATTGGCAAGTATCTTTTTCGTTGAATCGGAAACTGTATACAGCTTGTCTTCGGTCAGGTCGGTCCTGATGAATACCTTGACTGAAATAATATTAATAAAAGCAAGGGCTATAAGCAGTATCACCGCGACCAACGACGAACCTAACTTGTGTTTCCACCTCTGGTTTTCTATAGCCGCCGTATTCAGGTACAGCATAAAAACCATAAACGAAACATAATAGATAACGTCCCTGGAATCAATAACGCCTTTTGAAATGGTGTCAAAATGGCCTCCGAGCCCGAGGAATTGCACAAAAGGCACTATGGAAGCAGGAAGCATTTTCAACAGAAACGGCGTACCTGCAAGAAACAGGATAAATGCCGTAACAACAGTTATCAGGAATGCGATTATCTGGTTACGGGTAAGGGCCGACATGAAACCGCCGAGGGAAAGGAATGATGCGCCGATAAGGGTTGCGCCGACATAACTGCTTATCACGGGGCCCCAATCAAGACTGCCGATGGATGACACTGAAAACGCCACGGTAAGCGACAACACAAACGCCATCACGAGAAAAGCAACGCCGGCGAAAAATTTACCGAGTACTAATTCGTACGTCCTCGCCGGAAAAGACATCAGCAATTCAATGGTGCCGGTATTTTTTTCTTCAGACCACAAGCGCATAGCCAGCGCCGGTATAAAGAAAAGAAAAATCCACGGATAATAGAAAAAATACATCCGTATGTCTGTCTGTCCGCTTTCAAACAGGGTATTCAGGTACAGCCACGAGGACAGGCCGAGGAAAAGCGTAAGAAAGATGTACGCTATGGGCGAATAAAAATATGCCTTCAGTTCTTTTTTCAGTATTGTGAAAATGTTGTGCATGGTTAACTGTTCTCCTTGGCGGTCAGTTTAATGAAGATTTCTTCCAGTTTCAGCGCGTCCCTGCGCAATTCCGTCAGCGCCAAACCATTTTTGGCAATAATATGAAACACGTCTTCGCGTATATCCTTACCCGTTACGGGTGTAATACGGTAGCTTGTAATACCGTCGTTAAACCTGTTGATGACATCAATCGCGGAAATATTATGATTTTCCTGGAGCCGCGCTATAACGGCGTTTTCATCGCCTCGTATGGATGCGTAAACGGCCTCGCCGCCCTTGAGATTGCGCCGAAGGTCTTCTATACTGCCTGAAGTTACTATCTTGCCCTCATTGATAATGATAACCCTCGTGCAGGTCGCTTCAACCTCCTGCAGGATATGCGTGCTGAGGATGACGGTTTTTTCCTTCCCAAGCTGTTTGATAAGGTCGCGGATTTCCATAATCTGCTTGGGGTCAAGACCTGAAGTAGGTTCGTCAAGGATAAGGATTTCCGGGGAACCGAGGAGCGCCTGGGCGAGGCCAACCCTCTGTTTGAAGCCTTTGGAGAGTTCGGATATGTTTTTATACATCACACTGCCGATATTGCAGGAATCAACGATATTGTTGATGACAGAAGTCATGTCTTTTGAAGAAATGCGGCGCATCTGGGCGGCGAATTTGAGGAAATCCGTAACGCGCATGTCGTAATAGAGCGGATTGCTTTCAGGAAGATAACCGATCCTCTTCTGGACTTCAAGCGGGTTTTGCGAGATATCGTGGTCCGCGACAGAAACCGTGCCGCTGTCCTGGGAAATGATGCCCGTAAGGATTTTCATGGTGGTGGACTTGCCGGCGCCGTTGGGGCCGAGGAAACCGAGAATTTCCCCGCGTTCAACCTGGAATGATATGTCGTTGAGCGCCTTTACGTAACCGTATCGCTTGATAATATTGTTTACGTTAATCATAAAACGAAACACCTAATAATTTGCCGTTTTTCTATAATTCTGCATTTATCCTTTAAGAATACGCAAAAGGTTTAGTAATGTTGGATTATTATATCAATTTTCAGGATTGTGTCAAATTTTACGGACATTTTTTGCCACAGAGAATACCGAGAACGAAACGACGAATTTACCATGCGTATCAAGGAAAATATCCGTTAATACTTTTCACTCTTATTTATATCCCACTGTTGATTGTTTTAGACAGCGCGCTCCTGCGTCCGTCGTCCCGTCCCTCGCTACTCAGTTTACCCTGCCGCAGTACTGAGCGAAGCGAAGTGAGTTTAGCGAAGGGCTACTGGTTACTCGCTACTGGTATTCATTTTCCCTTCTTCCTCCTTACGTGCGTAACTCCAGACTCGTGACTCAGGACTCAAAACTCCGTCACGTCCTTCATTTTTCATTTTCCATTTTTCGTCAGAGCCCGCCGAACCTTCTGTGCCGTTTTGAATATTCCTGCATCGCCTCGTAAAGAGTGCCCACGGTGAAATCCGGCCACAACGTCGGAGTTACCCACAATTCCGTATACGCCACCTGCCAGAGGAGGAAATTTGATATGCGCAATTCGCCGCCTGTGCGTATCAACAGGTCGGGTTCGGGCATTTTCGGGTCGTAAAAATACCGGCTTAATTCTTTTTCCGTTACCTTTGCCGCTGTCTTGCCGGTTTTCGCGCGGGCAAGTATGCCATTTACCGCGTCAACTATCTCGGCCCTGCCGCTGTAATTCAAGGCAAGGCATAACACCATTTTCCTGTTCGCGCTTGTGGTTTTTTTCAGTTTGTTTATCTCCGCCTGCACGTCCTGAGGCAATTCCCAAATCCTTCCTATGGTCTTAAAAATAATGCCGTTTTTCATGAACGTACCGCGTTCTTTGCGCAGGTACAGCTTCAGCAATTCCATAAGGAAATCTTTTTCTATTTTGGGGCGCTTAAGCATATTTTCCGTGGAAAGCGCGTAGAGCGTAAGCTGTTTAATGCCTATATCGGCGCATTCCTCGGTAATGGCGCGCACCCTGCGGGCGCCTTCTTCATGGCCCTTGAAGCGCGGCAATTTTTTCTGTTCGGCCCAACGGCCGTTGCCGTCCATTATTATTGCAATATGTTTCGGAAGTTTTTGCATAATCAGTTTTCCAGGATTATCGTCCTTTCCCTGTCTTTACCCACGGAGACCATGGAAATGCTGGTTTTCATGTTATACTGAATAAATTCAACGTATTCCTGCGCCTTAAGAGGAAGGTCTTCAAATTTCAGGCAATCGCCGGTCTTCTGCCTCCAGCCCTTAAGCGTTTCATACACAGGCACGCAATTCATCAGCACGTCAATATCCGCCGGGAATTCCCGAAGGATCTTGCCTTCGTATTCGTACGCAAGACAAACTTTTATTTCATCAAAATCGTCAAGCACGTCAAGTTTTGTTATAACGATGGAATCTATGCCGTTAAAATTCGCGGTGTATTTCGTGGCAACGAGGTCAAGCCATCCGCACCTGCGCGGCCGGCCCGTGGTGGAACCGAATTCCTCGCCGTTAGCGCGGAGCTTTTCGCCTATCTCCAGTTTCAATTCGGTAGGAAACGGCCCTTCTCCGACCCTTGTGGCATACGCTTTTAATATGCCGATTATGTTATTGATTTTTTTGAACGCAATGCCGCATCCGGCGGAAATACCAGTGGCATCGGAATGCGACGAGGTAACGAACGGATAGGTGCCGAGGTCTATGTTGAGCAGGCTTCCCTGGGCGCCTTCAATAAGCACGGCCTTGCCCGCGGTAACGGCTTCATTGAGAAAATTTACCGTTTCACACACGAACGGCTTAAGGCGTTTCGCGTAGTCCTGGTATTCTCTTATGATTTCGTCGGCTTCCAGCGGCGTATGCCCGTACAGGTGCTGTAAAAGCATATTCTTTTCTTTTAAATTCTCAGCGACAAGGGCTTCAAAGTGTTTTTTGTTGAAAAGGTCAGCGACCCTGATGCCTTTCCTGGAATACTTATCCGCATAGCACGGGCCGATTCCCCTGCCGGTAGTGCCGATTTTGGTATCGCTTTTCTGTTCCGACATGGCATCAAGCAGTTTATGATAGGGCATCACAACATGCGCGCGGGTGGATATGAAAAGCCGGTCCGTAACGTTGATGCCGAACTTCTTTTTCAGTTCGTCTATTTCAAGGAAAAGCTGTTTCGGGTCAAGCACGACGCCGTTGGCAATAACGCATTTTGTTTTTTTATGCAGTATGCCCGAGGGAATCAGGTGTAGAACCGATTTATTGCCTTTTACCACGACCGTATGTCCGGCATTGGCGCCGCCCTGACAACGCACGACGAAATCCTTGTCCGCGGAAAGCAGGTCAACTATCTTGCCTTTGCCTTCGTCTCCCCATTGCAATCCTATCACGCAGGTTGTATTCATATTTAATTCCTTATTAATTAAAAAGCAACTAATCCGCAGCGTCCCATTGGTACGCCTCCACGCGGTCCCTGTATTCCGATGTCAAAAGATCGCATGCGCGCAGAATAAGCGTCTCGTCAATGTAAAACGTCATTACGCCGGTTTTCTGATAGCTTTCCGGCCTTGCCTCGGCGTACCATGTATTCGTACCGTCAACGGTAACCTGGAACAGGTATCCTGATTTCAAGCCCGTTGTCCGCAGGTTTTCTTCAAACAAATACTGGTCGTCAAGCAATTGTTCAACCGTACCGTATTCGGGGTTATAGCGCCTGTACAGAATTTGCGCGGCGGATATAGCCTTAAGCGTCTGCTGTGCGGATACTTCATTAGCGGGTATCTTGCTTCTCACAAGCATTGGCACGGCTATTGCCGTAATTATGGCAATAATCATAGCCACCAGCAAAACTTCAAAAATCGTAAAGCCGGATTTCCCCATAATGTTACGGTTACTTTGTAATTGTAATTTCCTGCTCTTTCGCAAGCTTGCCCAGATTTGCTGAAATTTTGTTCAGCAATATTTTAGCTTCATCCGCGTTCTGCGGGTTTTTTTCGATAAGTGCCTTGAGGTCATCAACGTTCTTTTGAGTTTCATAAACTGCGTTCTTCTGTTCAAGGAGGTATTCTATAAGTTCGTTCACTGCCACGGCTATATTTTTAAGGTAATCCTTTTTCCGCAAATGGACTTTCATCCCAAGATTGCCCGCCTTTATCTGTTCAAGGCACCTGACAAGCCGGTATGCCGGGCCTGCTATGCGGTGCGACAGAAGAAGTATGTAAAGCCCCATGAATACAGCTATGCAAATAATAAAAAAGGCATTATACTGCAGTATGCTGGTAAGCGCGTTCCCAATCGTCACATTCGCAGTATTTTCGTTGATGAAATGCATTGTCGTATACATCGTTGCAAAAATTATGCAGACGAATCCGATGGTGATGCCGAGCCATGAAATAAGGTATTTGTATTGAAACTCCTTGTCAATGATATAGGTCATCCGCTTGAATCTTGTCTGGACACGGGCGGGCATCTGCTCTATGGGCAGGACTTTTGTTTCCGATTTTTTGCCGTTTGGTTCCGCCATAATTATTTCTCCTTTTCCATAAGGCCTGTAAACCTTTCAAACAAATGCAGGCTGTCATGCGGGCCCGGAGAGGCCTCCGGGTGGAATTGCACAGAAAATACCGGCAATTCCTTATGCCTTACGCCTTCCACGGTGCGGTCGTTAAGGTTTATATGGGTAATTTCCAGGCCTGTTTTCGCAAGGGTATCCGGGTCAACCGCAAAACCGTGGTTTTGACAGGTGATTTCTATCTTATCCGTTATGAGGTCTTTAACCGGGTGATTGGCGCCGCGGTGGCCGAATTTGAGTTTGTATGTTTTCGCGCCGAATGCCAGCGACATTATCTGGTGCCCCAGGCAGATGCCGAAAACCGGCAGTTTATGCGCGAGCGTTTTGACCGTCTTAACGGCGCCCGTGAGCACCGCCGGGTCGCCGGGGCCATTTGATAAAAATATGCCGTCCGGCTTATGCGAAAGTATTTCTTCCGCTGATGCGTCGGCGCCGGCCACAATCACGTTGCATCCGGATTCCACAAGGTACCTTAATATGGCAAATTTTATCCCGTAATCAATCGCAACTATATTGAATTTTTTTCTGCCCAGGTTTACTTTAGGCGTGAATTCCGATACCGCGCCCTGCGTCCATTTCCTGAGGCGTTCGGTCTGGCCGAGTCCGCTGACAAGGTCCCTGCCTTCCATCAACGGAGAAGAAAGAGCCTTTTTCCTCAGGCTGTCGTTGTCCAGGTCAACGGTTGAAATTACACCCCTCATAGCGCCTTTTTCGCGCAGACGCTTTGTCAGGTATCTCGTATCAACGCCTTCTATGGCGGGAATATTATGCCTCTTAAGGTAATCCTGCAGGGATTCCTTTGAGCGGAAATTGCTTACGATATCACTGGCCTCGCGCACGACGAATCCTTCCACCTGCGGCATCACGGCCTCATCGTCTTCCGGATTAATGCCGTAATTGCCGATAAGCGGACAGGTCATGGTGACAATCTGCCCACGGTATGACGGATCGGTCAGGATTTCCTGATAACCTGTCATGGATGTATTAAAAACAACCTCGCCAGCCTTCTCTGTGGAAGCGCCGAACGATTCGCCTTCAAGCACAGTACCGTCTTCTAAAACTAATTTGGCTGTCATATACAAATCCTGAGTCCATCGTTAGCATCCGTCCGTCCTTCCTTCTTCATGCTCCATTCTTCCTTCTTCGTTACGGCAGCATTACTATCTTGCCGCATTTTCTGTCCGGGGATTTCATGGTGGCAAATGCCTTTTCAAATTCCGCAAGCGGGAACTTATGCGTTATAACCGGCCGCGGATCAAGCTTGCCTGAATCCAGCAAACCGGCCATTTTGTACCAGTCATTATACATGCGCCGGCCGTTGATGCCGAGTATGCGCGCGCCTTTGAATATGACGCCCTTGGCAAGGTCAATGGTAACCTTATCCGACGGGATGCCGAACGCGGAGAACCTGCCGCCTTTTTTAACGAGTTGCAGGCCTTGGTCAATGGCGCTCTGGGAACCGGTCATTTCAAGAATAACGTCCACGCCCTGGCCGTTGGTAAGTTTCATTATTTCGCCGACAATGTCGTCTTTTGTGGTATTAAATACGGCGTCAGCGCCCATTTTTTTCGCTATATCCCTGCGGAATTCGTGTTTGATAACGGTATAGACCGTTCCGGCGCTGGCGGCCTTGGCTACGCCTGTAACGAAAAGGCCCGCGGGGCCGCACCCGAATACGACTACGCTCTTGCCCACAATTTCTTCCACAAGGGCGGTGTAAACCGCGTTGCCGAGGGGTTCAAGAATGCAAGCGATTTCATGAGGCATGTCCTTTGAATTTTTCCACGCGCAGACCTGCGGAAGAGCGACGTAATCCGCGAAACATCCCTGGGTATCAACGCCGAGTATCTTGAGGTTGCCGCAGATATGCTGCATATCGTTACGGCATTGCCAGCAGGTGCCGCACGGGATATGGCTTTCAGCGGAAACGTAATCGCCGACCTTAAAACCGGTGCAGAGCGAACCGACTTCCACAACTTCGCCGCAGAATTCGTGGCCGAAGATGATGGGGGTTTTGATGCGGGACTGGGCCCAGGCATCCCAGGGGTAAATATGGGAGGCGTCGGTGCCGCAGATAGAGGTAGCTTTGACCTTTACGAGCAGGTCGGTAAGGCCGGGCTTCGGAATATCAACGGTAACGAGAGTACCGCCCGGACCGGGTTCTTTTTTCATAATAGCCTTCATTTTGCCTGACATAAATAAATCCTTTCATGTTAAAAACATTTTTTGCCACGAGGACACGAAGTCACGAAAATTTCCTACTGCGGTCCGGCTGAACTCGCCGAACACTTGAAGCGCTACATTCTTCGTGCCTTAGTGGCTTCGTGGCATAGATAAACAATATACCAAAAAACAGGTTTTTATCAAGAAAATATAGAGTTACGGGGTTGCGGGGTTAAAGAGTTAAGGTGTTACGGTTGTTACGTAAATTTTAAATTTGATATTTGCAATTTTCAATTTACAATCATTGATTTTTCGGGATTTTACTGTTATTATTTCTTACATGTCAAGAAAAAGGCTTAAAAAGGAATTCCTTCGTGTTTTTGGCATGAAAGCACCGGCTTCCGGCAAAGCAAAACGGCTGTTTGAAAGCCTTGCCGCGGAATACCGGTCCGCCGGCCGCGCATGGCACACGCTTGAGCATATCCGGCAAATACTCGCATTCCTTAAAAAGCGCCGCGTGGAGATAAACGATTGGCCGTCCGTACAACTGGCCGCATGGTTCCACGATGTTGTTTATGACACAAAGGCCAAGGACAATGAAGAACAGAGCGCCCTGTATGCGCGGGAATGCCTTAAACAACTCGGTATTCCGCCTGAAGTTGTAAAGCATACGACGGCCCTGATTCGTGCCACAAAAAAACATAAGGCCATTCCGCATGACAAGGATTCCCGGATTTTCCTGGATGCAGACCTGTCAATCCTGGGCTCCGGCAAGAAGGATTATGACAACTATGCCGCAAAAATCAGGAAGGAATACGCCTGGGCACCGGAAGAACTATACCGGACAGGCAGAAAAAAAGCGCTGACAGGTTTTCTGAAAAGGAAACATATCTATTTTACAGCCGCAGTCCGTAACGAACTGGAAAAACGGGCTAGACGTAATTTAAGACGGGAGATTGCGCAATTAACGGCACGGGAAGCCGTTAGAGTTTAAGGTTTCGTGCTTAGAGTTTCATCCATCTGTACATCCGATGTAAATAACGGCGTTTACGAACGACTATTGAGGATTTAGACTCTGAACGGTCTCGTCAAGTTCATCTGTCACCCTTTCAGTGGTTGCAAATTTGAAGCCTGATTTCTTAAAAACCTCTTGACTTTCCGCCTGAAATTTGATATGCGTATATGCGAATACGTTAATTATAAATTAGCCATCGGATTTAACAGGTTGATTAAATCCTTAAAATGCAAACGGCCAGCGAACCCCGTAACTCCGTCGTAAGGGCGAATGGCCATTCGCCCCTGTTCCGTAACTCCTAAACTCTTTAACCCCTTAACCCCTAACTCGTTTCTCCATGGCTTTCAAATGAACAACCTCATCGCGTTCTGCAAACTTCTTTCCGACCCTACGCGGGTCAAAATCATACGACTCCTCTGCGAGAGGCCGATGTGCGTGTGCGAACTCATGGATGTGCTTTCCCTGAACCAGCCCTGCGTCTCCCAGCACCTGACTATACTTAAATTCCACCGGCTCCTGTCCTCCCGGCGCGAAGGAAAATGGACAGTCCATCAAATAGACAAGAAATCCCTTAAGACGCTCGCGAATGGGTTGGCGGATTTTTTTATCTTGCCTCTCGGCAATATGCCGGAATTCAAAAATGAATGCAACCGATTAGAGAAACTCCAGGCACGTAAAGACCTATGCAAAAGCAAATAAATTCAGCTTAACCTGTTGAATCTGTTGTAAAAATAGTCGTTAGTCGTCGTAGTTGTTGCGTTCTTCGTGTCTTTGTGACCTCGTGGCAAAAAACGTTCAAAGAGAACCTTTATGCAAAATTCAAATATTAAACGATTATCTTTCTTAGACCGGTATCTTACGCTATGGATTTTCACTGCCATGGCCGCGGGCGTGGGTATGGGATACTTCTTCCCCGGTACAGTCAAATTTTGGGATAGATTCAAGTCCGGCACCACGAACATTCCTATTGCCATCGGACTTATCCTTATGATGTATCCGCCGCTTGCCAAGGTAAAATATGAAGAATTAGGCGACGTATTCCGCAATATAAAAATCCTCCTGCTTTCGCTTGTCCAAAACTGGCTGATAGGCCCCATCCTTATGTTCGGCCTGGCTATCGTTTTCCTGCGAGACAAGCCGGAATACATGAACGGGCTTATAATGATAGGCCTTGCAAGGTGCATCGCCATGGTTATCGTATGGAACGAACTTGCCAAGGGCGACAGCGAATACGCCGCGGGCCTGGTGGCGTTCAATTCTATTTTCCAGGTATTGTTTTATTCCGTTTACGCGTGGGTATTTATTACGATACTGCCCGGCTGGTTCGGCCTGAAAGGCGTTGAGGTTAATATAACCATACGCCAGATTGCCGAAAGTGTATTCATCTACCTGGGCATCCCGTTTTTTGCCGGCATCATAACGCGTTTTACCCTGTTGAAATTGAAAAGCAAGGACTGGTACGAAAAAAAATTCATGCCGCTGATAAGCCCGGTTACGCTGATAGCATTGCTTTTCACCATAATCGTAATGTTTTCACTCAAAGGCGAATTCATAGTCAAGATACCGTTTGACGTCCTGCGAATCGCGATACCGCTCCTGATTTATTTTGTAGTGATGTTCCTGTTCTCGTTTTACATGAGCAAAAAGGCCGGCGCGACGTACGAACAATCCGTAACGCTCTCGTTCACCGCGGCGAGCAACAATTTTGAATTGGCGATAGCCGTAGCGGTGGCGGTATTCGGGATAGATTCCGGCGAGGCGTTCGCGGCCGTGATAGGCCCGCTCGTGGAGGTGCCCGTGATGATAGGCCTGGTTGGCGCGGCGTTTTATATCAAACGCAGGTTTTTCCCAAAAAGAATATTATTTCTCTGCACGCAGAACTCATGCAGGAGCCAGATGGCTGAAGGACTGGCAAATCATTACGGCAAGGGCGGCATTATCGCATACAGCGCCGGCATACAACCGTCATCCATAAACCCGTACGCGATAAAAGCCATGGCAGAACTCGGGATAGACATCTCGAGAAACCATTCAAAAATCGCCAATGAATTTGTCGGCAGGGAATTTGATTACATAATCACGCTATGCGACTCGGCCAGGCAGGCCTGTCCGGTCTTCCCGGGAAAGGCCAAACATTTGCATTGGGACATAAAAGACCCGGCCGCGGCGCAAGGCACTGAAGAGGAAATCCTCGCGGAATTCAGGAAGGCAAGGAATGTAATTAAAGAATGCTTAAATAGAATTCGTTGATTTTGTTTCTTATGCTTTTTCCGAATATAGTTCAAGACATTTTTCGTTAAATTAGAGCATTTGAAAGATATCACTCAGTAAACGATGGTAACAATAGACAATGGTCGCTTGGACGAAAGACGTGTCTGTGCGCTTTTATCCTGCCGCGGTCCTGTCGCAATCCTAAGCCTGCGAAGGGAATATAACGAAGGAATGGAATCGAAGGACTGTGGTTGACCGTCAATCCGTTAAATCCGCTGAATCTGTCGTTAAAAACCGTATCCGTTTAATCTATTCTAAAACCTTGACTTCCACGTTAAAATATATAAAATAGCCCCTGTATGCCAACGCAATTCGGACGGTACACGCTTGAAAAGGAACTCGGACAGGGCGGCATGGGCATCGTATATCTCGCCTTTGACCCGTCCCTGAAACGCCATGTGGCGCTGAAAATAATCACCTCCACTGATAAGGAAATGCTTGAACGCTTCCAGCGCGAGGCGCGCGCGGCCGCACGGCTCAAACACCCCAATATAGCCCAGGTCTATGAAATCGGCGTCGCTGACAAACAGAATTTCTATACCATGGATTATATTGAAGGCACGTCCCTGGAAAAACTCATTGAAACCGGCGAACAATTGGATTTCAAATACATCGCCCATATCATCTATCAGGTCGCCATGGCCCTGAATTACGCCCACGACCAGAAAATAATACATCGCGACATCAAACCGGCCAACATCCTTATTAACGAAGAGGGCAGTGCTTATATAGTGGACTTCGGCCTGGCAAAACAACTCACGGGCCTTGACCGTTCCCTCACCATGAGCGGCTCTACCGTAGGCACGCCGGATTATATGTCCCCTGAACAGGCTACCGGCGATAAAGATATTGACCCGAGGTCTGACATTTTTTCGCTCGGCGCGACTCTCTTCCATTGCATCACGGGAAAACTGCCTTTTGATGGCGAACATATTTACGATATATTTTCAAAGATACTCAACGAGGAAGCGCCCGCGCCAAGTTCCATTGTCCGCACAGTGCCTAAAGACCTTGAAACCATATGCCTCAAGTGCATGGCCAAAGAACCCGCCAAGCGCTACCAATCCACGATGGAACTCGCGATGGACATTCAAAGGTTCCTTAACGGCGAACCGGTCCTTGCCCGCAGGTCATCGTTTATCGGCAAAGTGCTGTTCAGGGCCAAAAAAAACAAGCCCGCGGCCATAGGTATTACAAGCGCCGTACTGCTCCTCCTGGGGGCGGGAATCTTCCTGCTGATTTCCCATCTGCGGGCCGCGCAAAAAATAGAGGAATACCGCGCCAACGCGTTTAAATTGTTCCTGGATGGAAAATTTGAAGATGCCCGGGTGCTGTGCGAAAAAGTCATTGACCTCAAACCCGGCGACAAAGACATCGCCGAACTCCTTGACAAATGCAAAAATACAATCCGCGAAAGAGAAGAAAAACTGAAAAAGACGCAGGAACAGGCGGAACGCCGCGCAAAGGCCAAGGTGATACTTGACCGCGCTACAGGCAATTCGCCGCCCGAACAAAGGATAAAAATCGCCTCTGAGGCATTAAAGGCGGACCCTTATTTCGGCGAGGCATGGCAGGTAATAGGATATGCATATAAGGATCTATCCATGTTTGACAAGGCGTTTGATGCGTTTTCCAACGCGATAAAACTCACGCCGACCCTGGCATATTCCTATTATGAACGCGCCGACATCACGGCCTTCAAACGCGGACAATTAAACGAATCAATCCCGGATTTCAAAAAGGTGATAGAGCTTGACCCGAACAGCCATATAGGCTGGTTTGCAAGGGGCGAAATAGCGCGCAACCTTGCCTGGAACGGGCACGATTTGAAAAAATACGACGAGGCCATAGAGGCTTTTTCAAAAGCCATAGAACTTTATCCCGATTATACGTTTGCCTACAACCAGCGCGGCTGGGCGCACAGCCAAAAAGGCGATTGGCAAAATGCGCTGACGGATTATGACAAAGAGGTATCCCTGCTCCCGGATAACCCGCAGGCGCTGAATAACCGCGGCTCCGCGTATCAGCAATTAAGATATTTTGACGAAGCGCTTGCGGATTACAGTAAAGCGCTTCAGATTGACCCGTATTACACCGAATTATACATCAACCGCGGCCTTATATATACCGACCGTGGGCTTCTCGATGAAGCGTTGAATGATTTTAATGTGGCGCTCCAGCTTGTGCCCGGACACGCGTGGGCCTATAACGGCAGAGGCAGGGTATATGCGAGAAAAAATGAACTTGACAAGGCTATCTCGGATTTCAGCAACGCGATAAAAGGCTACGGCTATTTCGCCGCGGCTTACGGCGACCGCGGAAATGTCTATATGGCAAAAGGCGAATTTGACCTTGCAGTGGAAGATTTTACAAAGATGATAGAAATAGAGCCGAATGATTTGTACGGATATTATTACCGCGCGAACGCGTACGCCGCGAAGGGCGATTTCAGGAAAGCCGCGGCAGACGGCGAGGCCGTGCTGAAAATGAATCCCGATCCGTACTGGGCCGGCGAATTGCAGCCGCTCCTGCAGGAGTGGAAAAACCGAATAAAATAACGCAAAATTTCAACGAATGAAGCTCTCTGTAGCAAAGCTGTAGGGTATTCTGGCGAAGAAGAATAAAACAACTTTGAGCGGTATTTAACCAATACTGTAAAAATACGTTTCCGGTAGCAGGTCAATTATATCGCTTCGTTCTTCCTTAACGCGCAGGTATTTTAACGAATCCCGGTCAATCTTTGCATACTGCCCTTCCCTGGTTTTTTTCAGAAAAACCAACAGTTGCTTTTCTTTCTTTTTGTTATTTTTTATTAATGTCTTTTTCATATTTGTATTATACACTTTTCTATCAGGTTAGTCAATTATTTTTCTGCCGGCCTGAACTTCAATGTCATTGCGGATGCCGCTTAATTCAATTTGAAAACCGCATGTACATTTTAGTTTATTGCCTGTGGGAAAAGGAACATACATGTGTTCTAAGTCCATATTTTAATCCTATCAATTGACTGTACGAATTGCAAGAAAAACAGAGATGATTATACAGAGATAATTATACTTGATTTTTGAACCGGTTACGGGTAATATTGACGTTAGAGTTGCGGGGTTTAGGAGTTACGGAGTTTGTGAACGATTTACAATACCAGTGTACGTACTTACGACGACGCATGATTAGCCGCAAAGAAGTCGTTTTACGGCAGGTCGTGCTCTGCGCTCTCCGTATTCTCTGTGGCTAATTTCGTTTCGTCTGTTCGTTTTTCCTTCTGTAAAAATATGATAATCACCATAGACGGTCCCGCGGGCGCGGGTAAAAGTACGGTCGCGAAATCGGCCGCCGGGAAACTGGGATTTGAATATCTTGATACCGGCGCCATATACAGGGCGGCCACGCTCAAGGTTCTGAGCAAAGGCATCGGCCTGGATGACAAGCCGGCCATCGCAAAACTCATCTCCAAAACCAAAATCCGGATTGCCGGCGCGCGGGTGTTCCTTGACAACGCGGATGTAACGGACAAAATCAGGGACCCGCAAATAACCTCCCATGTATTCCATCTGGCGAATTTTGAACGGATACGCAAAACCGTCAACGTCAAGGAAAGGGAATTCGCGCGCGGAAAAAATATCGTCACCGAAGGCCGCGACCAGGGAAGCGTCGTATTCAAAAACGCGGATTTCAAGTTTTACCTTGACGCCTCGCCTGAAGAACGCGCGAAGAGGCGTTATGCTGAATTGGTTGCAAAAGGCGGGAAGACAACCCTGAAAAAAGTGCTCCGCGATATCATGCAACGCGACCAGCGTGACATGTCAAGGGATTGTTCGCCCCTGGTCATACCTGAGGGCGCGATTGTAATTGATACGACAGACCTGAGTATATTGCAGGTAGTCAACAGGATAGTCCGAAATTGCCGCGCATGACCGCATAGCTCGCGGTAACCGCAGTATCGTTGCGACTCGGAGTATCGCTGAGGCGCGCAGTATCGCTGACGCTTACATAAAATTTTCAATTTACAATATGATTAATATAAGGAACATCTGGTTCAGATCCATGCAGGCTGTTTCGCTTTTATGCGGAACGGTTTTTTTCCGTTTGCGCCTGTTTTACCGCGGAAGACTGCCGTACGAATCCGGCGCGATACTGGCATCAAACCACCAGAGTTTTCTGGACCCGGTATTGGCAGGCCTGGCGCTTGAGAAACCGATCCATTTCATGGCGCGGTCAACGTTGTTCAAAAACCCGCTGTTCAGCCTGTTGATAAGATCGCTCAACGCGTTCCCTGTGGAGCGCGGCACGGCGGATTTGAAGGCGACAAAGGAAACACTGAGACGGCTTAAGAATGGGAATTTTGTCGTGATGTTTCCTGAAGGCACGCGCACGCGTGACGGAAGCGTCATCATGCCCAAACCCGGATTTGCCATGCTCGCATCGCGCGCCGGAGTTCCCATAGTGCCGGTAGTGATAAAAGGCGCGTATAAGGCCTGGCGGAGGCAGGATAAATTCATCAGCAGACTGCCCCGGATAACGGTCATCTACGGCGAACCGTTCCGCGTGGACAGGAGTTGCGCCCCGGACGACGTCAGCAGGATGCTGTACGAAAAGTGGCGGGAATTGATGAAGGACTGAACCGATTTAAAAGATTTTAAAATTAGAAGATTACACAGATTCGCACAAGATACGCATGTTAGAGTCTAATTAAGAATTATTCTGTGGTGAAAGACATGAAAAAACGATTGACATTTAGACAAGCCCCAGTCATCTCTCATCCCCGTCACCCCTAACTCCGTAACCCAGAAACCCTTAACCCCGTAACCCTTAAACCCCTCAACTCCGTAACTCCTAAACCCTTTAACCCCTTAACTCTAAATCGCCGGGAGCGATTCAGCTCGTTTTTCGTCTTGCGGCGAGTTTCCAGTTCACTTTCTTCGCATCGGCCCAGAGTTCTTCTATCTGGTAATATTCGCGGATTTGTTTCTGCATAACGTGGACCACGACGTCGCCCAGATCTATAAGCGCCCATGTCTTCATATCCATGCCTTCAATCCCGACTATCCTTGAGCCTTTTGACTTCATTTCTTTTTCAATGTCAACTATGATTGCTTCAACGTGTTTCGGATTATCCGCCGTGCATATCACGAAGTAATCCGTTATATTCAAAAGTTTTTGCACGTTAAGAATAATGATATCGCTTGCCTTCTTGTTGTCCGCGTTTTTGGCGCAGAATATCGCCCGTTCGCGGCTCACGTCTTTTTTTATAGCCATTTGGTGATTATCATCCTCCTAAAAAATTGATAGCGTCTAAATACTCCTGCGTATTTGGCCACGAAAGCACAAAGACACGAAGAATGGCCCTGTTTATTGGCCTTATTATAGGAAATATAATGGAAATGTCAATACAAAAAATAAGCTTCGTGTATGGCCTCAGTAAAGGTGGGTTAAAAAATAACACCTATGTGTTTAATTTGCCAATGATTGTATTTTGTATTGCCGATATCTGATCACTCGTCATATGGACAGCAATACCATCGCTACTACGGCGAAGAGCATTCCGAGGCCCTTGGTTATTGTCAGCGGTTCCTTCAAAATTATCAGGCACAGCGGCACTGCTATCAGGGGATACAGGCCGGTTATCAACACCACGGCAGAGGCGTTACTGCCCGTCTGGAAGGCCTTTATAAAAAAGACTGTGCCGATTGTGGCGCATCCGCCGGTGACAACGGCATAAATTAAACCCGTAGTGTTATATTCAAGATGGAACCCGTTTACGCAGATTATCGCGGACATCAGTGCGAATGAAAAGGCGAACTGGTAAAAGAGTATGCTGAACGGATCCTTGATGTGCATTGACGCCATTTTAGGGGTGAATGCCCATACGCCCCAGAAGACAACGGTGATCAACGAATACACAACCCATTCTTTCATAATTTGCGATACCCATAAAAACGTAGAGACACGCCATGGCGTGTCTCTACAATATTTTCAATAAAAACAGCTTTATTTTTTACCGGAGATTCCCAGCATATCCATTATCTGCGGAGAATATTTCACGACCAGACCGGCAAAGACGACCGATACCATTGACATCAGTTTAATCAATATATTAAGCGAAGGGCCCGCGGTATCCTTGAAAGGATCTCCGACCGTATCGCCTACGACCGTGGCCTTATGCTGATTGGAACCCTTGCCGCCATGCTCGCCGCCTTCAACGTATTTTTTGGCATTGTCCCAGGCTCCGCCGGAATTGGCCATCATCACCGCCATGACAAACCCGGTTGACAGCGCGCCCGCAAGAAGACCCATGACGCCTGCTACGCCCAGAAGCAATCCCGTAACAACAGGAATTGCCAGAGCGAGCATTGACGGGAATATCATTTCCATCTGCGCGCCTTTAGTGGCTATCTGCACGCATGTGGCATAATCGGCCTCGGCCTTGCCTTCCATAAGACCGGTAATTTCCTTGAACTGGCGCCTGACTTCTTCAACCATCTTGCTTGCCGCGCGGCCCACAGCCTTCATTGTAAGAGCGCAGAATACGAATACCATCATGCTTCCGAGGAACAAACCGATAAGAACCTTGGGATTCATAAGCGTTACGTCATATTGCATCATAAAATCGTTGATGGATGCTTTCACTATATCAACGCCATTGATAGTTGTTGTACCCATCCTTACAAGGCCGGTCCTGATTTCTTCAATATAAGCCGCGAGCAAGGCCAGCGCCGTCAGGGCCGCTGAACCAATAGCAAAACCTTTGCCTGTAGCGGCCGTAGTATTGCCGAGGGAATCCAACGCGTCCGTACGTTCCCTTACGCCCGGTTCCTGATTGGTCATCTGCGCGTTGCCGCCGGCGTTATCGGCAATAGGCCCGTAAGCATCCGTGGCAAGCGTTATGCCGAGCGTGGAAAGCATGCCTACTGAGGCAATGCTGATTCCGTAAAGGCCCATAATCGGATTGGAGAATCCGCCCGCGAACGCGAATGAAAGGATAACGCCTATGCATACGATTATTACCGGCAGGGCTGTGGAAAGCATGCCTACCGCGAGGCCTTCTATAATAACCGTCGCAGGGCCTGTACGGGATTGGCTGGCTATGCCTTTTGTCGGCGAATAATCATTGGACGTATAATACCCGGTGATGTATCCGATGCCGACGCCGGCGGCAAGGCCGGTCACTATCGCCAGCCATATTCCTGCATACGGAACGCCGCTGTTATTAAACATATAATAGCATACCAGTCCGGACAGCGCGAGTATCAGCACTGAACTCACGTTGATGCCTGTCATAAGCGAACCGAGAAGCTGTTTCTGCGTCGCGCCTTCTTTTGTCCTGACCATATAAATGCCTATCAGGGACAATACAATGCCGATACCCGCTATGAGCATCGGCGTAATAAGCAGTTTCACCTTGTCGACCTCGGTAAGCCCGAGCGCCGCGCCTGCGGCAACGCCAAGGGCCGCTGTCGCGAGTATGGAACCGCAATAGGATTCGTAAAGGTCTGCGCCCATGCCCGCGACGTCGCCGACGTTATCGCCGACGTTATCAGCGATAACTGCCGGATTGCGCGGGTCATCTTCAGGAATACCGGCTTCCACTTTGCCTACGAGGTCTGCGCCGACGTCAGCGGATTTGGTAAAAATGCCGCCGCCGACGCGGGCAAACAAGGCCTGCGTACTGGCGCCCATGCCGAAGCATAGCATCGTAACGGTAATCTGTTCAAGATTTAATCCGGTGAAATTATAAAGAACGTAGAACCAAATACTGATATCAAGCAAGCCCAGGCCTACGACTATCAGGCCCATAACGGCGCCACTGCGGAAGGCGATTTTCAAGCCGCGGTCCAGGCTTTCCTTGGCGCCCTGTGCGGTACGCGAACTTGCCTCGGTCGCGGTTTTCATGCCGAGAAAACCGGAAAGCCCTGAGAAGAATCCGCCTGTGATGAACGCGAACGGAACCCATTCGGATTGAACCTTCAGGCCGAACGCAAGCACTGCCAGAATCAAAGACAGTATAACGAAAACGATAGCTACGATTTTGTATTGCTGTTTGAGGTATGCCATGGCGCCTTTTTTCACGTAACCGGCGATTCTTACCATGTTTTCGTCGCCGGGATTGGCTTTTTTCATGGCGCAATAAAATACCCCGGCAAATATGAGCCCGAGTACGGAGCCTATAGGCGCAAGCCACCATATATCGGGGACTTCAGGTTTGGCGCCACCGCCGGCAAACGCCGTACCCGTAAATTGCAGAATGAAAATTAAAACCAAAACAGCCCCTGTCAATCCTTTTGCCCCGAGGGAAACAAACCTGTTCTTCATAAAAACATCTCCAACACTATTAAATAGATACAACTTGTTTTTTGCCACCTGTTGAACATCGTAAATTATCAAATTCCGGTATTTTTGTCAATACAAATACGTCCGTAAGAGTAAGGCCTCAGTCGAGAATACGTATAACACACCCCCTTACCCCCTCTTAATAGAGGGGGGGGATCGTTCGTACGACGCCTTCCCTTTTATTAAGCTGTTTTATTGTTCCGTATTATCCGTACTTCTCTTATGCAGGGCAAGGCTATACGCCTGTATAAGGTCTTTGCGCGCGAAGAAGCCGAGAAAGTTCTGAGGGTCTTCATTGCTGACCACGGGCAATTCATCTATGTCTTTCAGCGTAAATTTCGTCAATACGGAACTCAATTTTTCTTCCGGCGTAATATATATGATTTTTCCGGAAGCGAGGTCGGATGCGATGAGCAGGTCCGTCATCTGGGTATCATGAAGCAATTTCCTGATGTCGTCAACGGAAAAAACACCTGTTAATTTATTTTCCTGGTTAACTACCGGGAAATACGCGGTTTCTGTGCTTTGAGTGATTTTCAGGAGTTCTTTAAGAGGAGTATCTTCCTGTATCTTGATTGACGATATCCTTGTGAACCATGCCTCTTTAACGGTCAGGCCCTCAAGGACATCCACGACGAAATCGCCCTGATGCGCGGGCGATCCCGCGCGATTAACAACCTGTTTGGCATAGACGGTTTTCTTGCCTACCACGGCATACGCTATTATGCATGCTACCATAAGAGGCACGAGCAGACCGTAACCTCCAACCATTTCCGAAGTCATTATTATTGCTGCAATCGGGACATTGCCTATGCCCGCGAAAAACGCCGCCATGCCGACCATGATAAAACCAATGGGTTCCACGGTATTTCCGAAAACTGACTGCATGCCTTTTCCGAACGCGCCGCCAAGCATAGCGCCGATGAAAAGCGCCGGCGCAAAAACGCCGCCACTGCCGCCAGTGCCCAGGGTAAACCCTGTCGCGAGCATCTTGCCGAATGCAAGCACTGCCATGGTCCATATTGATAATTTCAATAAAATAGCCGTTTGGATATTGCCATAGCCCATGCCCAGCAATTCGGGCGCGAACATGCCGAGGCATCCGAGCAAAAGCCCGCCTATCGCGGGTTTTATGAACGCGTACCTTCCGGATAATAAATTTGAACTGCTATTTTTTATAAAGTCATATATATATATGAACAGTATGCCGGATAACGCGCAGACAAGGCCGAGAACCGCATAGAGCGGCAATTGAACGGGGTTTTTGAAAAATTCCTGCGGTATTCCCGCAAACAGCGGGCCGAACCCGTAAAAAGACGCAAACACGCTGTATGCCACTATTGATGAGATGATGGACGGAATGATGCCTTCGTATTCAATTTCAGGTTCCCCGAAAAGGACTTCCGTGGCAAAAAAAGCGCCACCGAGCGGACAGCGGAATATTGAACCTACGCCGCCTGCAACGCCGGAAATAAGCAAAAGACGCCTGTCCCTGTCAGAAAGCCGCAGGTACCTGCCTATTAAGGAACCGATACCGGCGCCTATTTGGGAAATAGGGCCTTCGCGGCCGGCAGAACCGCCCGTACCGATGGTCAGAATTGAACTCAAGGCCTTGATAATAGGCGTTCTGGAGCCGATCTGGCCTCTTTTCCTGTGATAAGCGTCTATATAAGCATCGGTACCGTCGCCCTCGGCTTCCGGAGCCCATTTATATATTATCAGGCCGGCAATAAGCCCGCCGATTGTTGGCACGAGTAGAATCAGCCACCAGACTGGATTTGACGCGCCTGCGTACTGGTATTCGCCGCCCGGCGCGGCCTGGTAAACGCCGCATATAATGTTAAGAAACAAATGAGACGCCTTTTCCAACAGCCAGACGAAGATTACGCTGGCTAAACCTGAAATAATGCCTATAAGGCCGCTGAAAAACAGCCATTTGGCCACAACATTCAGGTTTAATGCGTTTACAAGCTTGTTTATCCGGTCCCTCAATTCGTCTACCATACTGCGTAAAATCCCAAATTAAAACCCCTAATGTTAACTTTTCATGGTAAAAAATCAAGTAAAAAGAGAACCGGGAAGTACCGCCTCAGTCGAGGTGGGTTTTTGCCGGTTTTTCGATAACGCTGAATCCCCTCTTTTTAGAAGGGAAGGCGTCGTACGAACGATCCCCCCTCTATTAAGAGGGGGCAAGGGGGTGTGTTATACGTAACCTCTACTGAGGCTTTACAACGGGAAGTATCGCCTCAGTAGAGGTGGCATTAAAGGACGTTAGTAGCCCAGCCATTTATGGCTGGGGTATGAAAAACTGAGAAATATGGAGGGCATTCATGCCCTTAACATAACGCCATGAATGGCGTAAATATTAGGCTTTTGACA
>JACRIJ010000047.1 GCA_016220095.1 Planctomycetota bacterium
GCTACAGACATAAGGAAAACTCAATTATCAACGATACTTGCCTGGGAAGCAGGCCATAGCCGTTGGGATATTGAGTATGATAATTTTAATGATTTAGTTAACAATTGGGAAATGAACCATTGCTACAAACACGATCCTACCGCCATAATCAATTTTATTTTGACGTTGTTCATAACGTTTGTACTTATACAGTCATTCCAGCTAAGAGACCTAAAGCCTCAAGTAAGGAAGCTTTTCAGCCGCATTGCTATAGCCGCACAATTCGTGGCAGGCATAACGTTTGAAAATTTTACAGCTCCTTGGATTGAGATGTTTTCCGCTGTTGGACACAACACGTCTTAAACACATATTTTCTTAAAACAAATTAACTAATATGGAAAGGGAAGCTCTCGGGGATCTTGTCGGTTTTTTACGCTTTTTGGTGCTAAAAATGCCAGCGAATGTACGCATTGCCGAATTTTTATGGGCAAAACCCTTCTACCACTGTATTCTGCTTGATCAAAGACCCAATATAACAACCTGCCAAAGGCAAGTTTCGGAATTCTTGCCGCGTATTTATTTCCCTTGCTTTTCCCGGGAAATCTTGTATAATGCCATTCGTGTAAGTTAATAATATTCGCAGTCGTATGATTGATAAAATAAAACAATACAATATGAAAATGACTGCGTGTACGGAAGAAGATGTGAAGGGACATGCTCTGTATTCAAATCATTACAAAATCAACAGCAATGGTTCATTCGTAAGGAAAAAAAATGAAATATGAAGAATGAAGGACGAATTACGAAAGGTGATAGAATGGCAGGGTGATAGGATGCAAGTATGTCTTTTACATCTTAATCTTTCACACTGTCACCTTCGCAGTAGTAAAGAAATTCGTCGTCGCGTTAATCTGTGTAATCTTGTGGTTATCGTTATTCGTTACGAATTACGGCCCCCGGATTTCGGATATTATAGTAGTATCTTAAGGAGTGTTTACATTATGGCTAAATATATTTTCTCTGCAATCACAGTTGCTATTCTATTGTGTTCATGCAGTACCACGGGGGTTGAACTTCACGTGGGCATTGCCGCGTCAAGCGACGCGTCCGTGCAGGTTGGCGTATCCGTTGAAAAAGCAGTTGTACAGCCGGACCTGCCTGAAGAAATCGCGCCCTTTGTGCCGGACAAGTACAAACAGGCCGTTGCCGAATCTCTTAAATCAGCCGGGCGAAACAGCGGTGAGCTTGTTAAAACCCTGGCCAATGCTCCTGCGGAATACCGTGAGGCCGCTTCATTTATCATAGCCAATATGCCTTCCGCTGACCTCGGTTCCATCAAGGCGGAATTCCTGCTTGAACATATTGAATATGCCTTTAAGGCTAAAAATACAATCCCATATATGAAGGTTGTGCCGGAAGAGGTTTTTATGCATTACGTCCTTCCCTATCGCGTGGCTGAAGAGCCTAAAGAATTATATCGCAGATATTTTTATGAACAGCTTTTTTCCGTGGTGAAGGACTCAGCCAATACCGCGGAGGCCGCCCATAAAGTCAATGTCTGGCTTGGCGCGCCAAAGGCGAATGGCAAACCTCGCGTAACCTTCGTTCAAACCGAAGGGCGCGACCAGGGTCCGCTGGAAACCCTTAAGGCAGGCTACGGCCGCTGCGAAGAGGAGACCATCGTTTTTATTTCCGCGGCGCGTTCCGTCGGGATTCCGGCAAGGAGCGCGTGGACTCCGTATTGGTCAACCTGTGATAATAACCACGCGTGGGTGGAAATCTGGTCGGACGGCCAATGGTTCCATCTCGGGGGATGCGAGCCTTCGGCTGACGGCAGGCTTAATAGCGCGTGGTTCACCTCTCCGGCAACCCGCGCTCCCGTTGTTTTTTCGGCCTGCACGGGCGTGCCTGACGAAACCTCGGAAAAAATTTACAGAAAACTTCCAAGATATTGCATCATGAATTCAACGCAGAATTATTCGGATACCTGCGATCTGGATATTACACTCGTTGATGCTGAAAACAAGCCGGCCGCCGGCCGGAGGATTTTCATGTATGTATTCAACTGGGGAGGGTTCAAGGCGGTGTCGTCGGGCATAACCGGCGATGATGGAATTGCCAAATTCAATACCGGCATCGGCATGTTTTTATTTACGGCAGGCACGGACAAATTAAGCGCCTGGTCAATAATATCCACCCGTAAGGGGCCCCTGAGCGTTACAATGGCCCTTGCGGAAAACGTCGCGCCGGATGGGTTCCTGATGCTGAAATACCCGGTTCAAAGGTAATTAATAATTAAAAATTAGTAATTAAGAATAGTGGCTTGTAACAGGAGATTTAAATATGAAAAAGATACTGCTTATGCTTAATATGGCTGTAATTGCAATCAGTACGCCGCTTTGGGCGCAGGAAACGCCGCCGGAGATTTACGCGGTTGACGAATTCGCGCCTGAAAAAGACCCCGCTTTCATGAAACTCATTGAAAAATCGGAATTGAAACAAAAGGCCGTTGACGCGTTAAAGGACAGCGGCGGCAACTGGAGGGAACTTGCTGATGCGGTCAAATACAGCGGCGCCGACCTGCGGGACGATATGCTCTGGCTTATTACAGTCATGCGCCATCTTGACAGGCTGGAAATGACAAAGGACATACTCATTGAACACGTCTCCTGCGCGCACCAGGCAAGGGCTCTTGCAAAATACGCTATTTCAGACGATGTCTTCAGAAATTTTATTGTCAATTACGCATTGCCAGACGCCCAGGAACCTTATATACACGTGTCTTCCTGGCGTAAGTCGATTTTTGATATCGGCAGGCCGTTGATAAAGGATACGTTTACGGACACGGCAAAAGAGGTCAATAAATGGGTTTCGGAAAATCTCAAGCAATATGATTCCATGAGCGGCAGGTTCGCGCAGATGCCTGACCCTTTGACTATTTACAATTGCGGCGGCGGAGATGCCGAAGATATTGCGATATTTACAACGGCGCTCCTGCGTACGATTTGCGTGCCGGCGAAAATAAAGGCGTCCTGGGTGGAGTTCTATGACGGTGCAAATTGGGTTCCGCTTTATCCTCTGGATCCGGCAAGCCTCGGCAATACACAGAAAGACGAAGCGGCAAAAAAGGAATACGAAACTCCGGGCGGAATCAAGGTTGTTCTTATGCAGAACGGACAGAATGTACAGCCCAGCCAGAGCAATCTTTCAATCGCCGAATACCAGGACGGTTTCTGGGCGGAGACGCGCGAATACAGCCCCGGCCAGGAATGGGTTTCACTGAAGCCCGGCAGGTACCTCGTTATGGCCGGCACAAGAAACGGCAACGGCGATGCGTATGTGTTTACGAAACAGGTTTTCGTGCGGTCCGGTGTTGGAACGATAATGGAAGTCCCTTTGGATACGCCGCCGGAATTCATGTCCGCAAGCGACCGCGTAAGAAGAACGGTTCCGCAGGCGCCGGAATTTGTCCTGCCCGGCCGGGATGGCAATGAATTTGACTCAAAGCCTGTAATCCGGAACAAAAATCTTTTAATAATGTTTTTTACGCTTGCCCAGGAGCCGTCCATAAGGATGCTGCCGATGATTGAGAATTGCCTTGGTACCGCGGAAAAAACGAATACATCGGTGTTGGCAATATTAACGGACCCTGACGCCGGGGAAAAATTTTTCGCGGATGACCGCGTTAAAAATACCGGCCTGACGGTTTTGTTTGACGCGAATCAGGAAACGGCAAAGAAGTTTTTCCCGGATTTTGAAAAGGTAAAGGAAGCGGGCCTGCCTTCAGTGGTCCTGCTGGAAAAGGGCACGGGCAAAGTATTATATTGGAAGGACGGTTATAACATGGGAGTGGCTGAAGAGTTGAACTTTGTAATGGCGCTAAGTTCCGGTTTGGAAGTAGCGCAGGCGAGGCCTGAGGCGCGCATACAGGAAGTGGAATACAAGGAGGTGCCGGATTATGCAGGGTTGGCGGATGCCGCGTACGGTGCGCGGGATTATGACAAGGCGATAGAACTTTATCTAAAGGCCCTTGAACTCTATCCCAGGGCCGGAGTGGTATGGTATAACCTCGCGTGCACTTATGCGTTGAAGTCTGAGAAAGAGAAGGCCTTTGAGGCGCTTGAGAAGTCGGTTTTGAGCGGGTACAAGGAATTTGATTGGATGCGCCAGGATAAGGATTTGGAGAGCCTCCATTCGGACCCGATGTTTGAGAAGATATTGACGGGAAAATAGTATTGTCCTGAGTGAATTAAGAATAACGGATATGTGATGTGAGATTTGAGATATGGGCATAATGTATAGTGGTCTTGTAGCCGCAGGTTGAGACCTGCGGTCAGTGACGAGGCAGAAAGTATGGAAAATGAAGTATCAGCAGGTGAAGGGACTTTTCCATAAGCGAAAAACAAGCGCTTGGACAAGAGGCTCCGACAATATGCATAGGTCAACTCCGAAGGAGTGGGGAGCGTATAGGCGGGGGTGTAAACCCCCGCTAAACAAGGAATAAAAAATTTCAAACCCCAAAGGGGGTGAAAGATTTTCAAGAATAACCAGTCAATGTTGCGGTTGCCTTTACCGTATAGACCCACCTCAACTGAGAACGTGTGAAAAAATTGCCAAAAATGAATACAGTGGCGCATATTTGCGCGTTTTACAGCTGTTTTAGGATATTATTTCACACGTTCTGAGGCCTTACAGTCACTGTTAAAAAACACTTGCTTTTTCAATCCCTTTGGGGTAAAATTATCATATATAGCTTTATTCTTTTGCGTTTCAACTTCTGTGCGGAAAGCATATAAATTTAAGATTTTGGATTTAAGAATTAGGATTTTTTGAAACAATTTTATTTCGTCCGTCATACGGGTTACGGGAAATGGACCGCGAATTTACGGATTTCGCCGACAGTACCTCGGGCCCCGTTTTCCGGCTCTCGGATTTGGAGTTTCTTATGAAAATTGTATTACCATTAATAATAGGTTTCTTACTGCTTGCGCCGATTGCTTTCGCTCAGAACAGCGCGAAACAGGTTGAGGCGGTGTCCACTATTACGAAGGTTACGGTTTATACCGACAGGGCCCAGGTCACGAGAATGGCCGAGGTGGAGCTCAAACAGGGATTGAATGCCATAACGTACAAAAGCCTGCCCTGGCAGATAGATGAAAATTCGTTCCGCGCGAGGAGCGATAATGCCGGCAATATAAGGATTCTCGGCATTGAAACCGCGTCGTACTTCGTTGAAAAGCCCGTGGATGAAAAGATAAGAAGCCTGGAAGATGAAATTGAAAAACTTAATGACGAAGACAAGGCCTTTCAGGATGAGCTTTCCGTTCTTAAAGTAGAACAGGATTTCCTTTCTGCGATAAAAGTTCAAACCGTTGAAAAGGCATCCAAGGATACTGCCGCAGCCCAGTCGGATGTGGCTAATTACAAGGAAGTATTGGAATTCATAAAACAATCGCTGACGGAAAATACTGCCAAATCAAGGGATATAGAGGTTAAACGCCGTGAGTTAGCCAGGAAGCTGTCTGTAAAGAACGGCGGCCTGTTGAATCTGCAGAATTCGCCGCACCTTGAATTGCGCAGTGTTATAGTCAATGTGGAAACCGCCAAGGCCGTCAAGGCCAATATGGAGCTTTCCTATGTCATTTCAGGCGCTTCGTGGTTCCCAAAATACGACCTGCGCGTTATGGTGAAAGATAAAAAGGTGGAGCTGTCTTATTACGGCTTCGTTGTTCAAAATACGGGAGAGGATTGGAAGGACGTGGAACTTACGCTTTCAACGGCCAAACCGTCCATGGGCGCTCAGATGCCTGAATTGGCCGGCTGGTTTCTGGAGTCCAGGGAATTGGCTCAAGTTAATGAATCAGCGAAACAAAAGAGTGCCGATTCCGCGGGCAGAGTCAAAGTTTATGGCGACGCCCAAATAACCGGTTTAACAACGGTTTCTTCTCCGGATGTATCAAGAAATGCCTCCGATGCAACGGAGAAAGTTTCTCCTATTTCTTTTAAGATTAAGACCAATCAAACCATTCCATTTGATAACAATATGCATAAGACAACTATACTGGCGCAGGAATTTGACGCCGTATTCAGTTACGAATCCATACCCAAGCTGTCTTCTTACGCGTATCTTAAGACGACATTGACAAATACGACGTCATATCCGCTGCTTGCGGGGGCTATGAATATATTCTGGGCATCGGATTTCGTCGGCACGTCGTGGATTCAGGCTGTCGCGCCGTCCGAACAATTTGACGCGTTTCTCGGCGTGGACGAAACCATAAAAATAGAGCGCAAGCAGGAGAAAAAATTCGCGGACCAGACAGGCGGCTTTTTGAAAAGCGCCAAGAAAAGGAGTACGTTCGGTTACAGGATAACGGTAAACAACTATCAGGCCGTGCCGGTGGAACTGGCTTTGACCGATCAGATACCGGTCGCCCAGAGCGCTGACGTGGCAGTAGAACTGATATCGTCCGAACCCGAGCCGGATGAGAGCGCCAGCGATGGAAAAATGAAATGGAAATTGACACTTTTGCCTGGCGAAAAAAAAGAGATTTATTTTGAATTCGCCGTTTATGCCCCGCCGAATAAGGATGTAAAAGGCATGGAATGACGGAGCCTGAGAGTCTGGAGTCATGAGTCCTGAGTCTGGGGTCTGCGACGAAAAATGAAAAAAGAAGAATGATATACGGAATCCGAGGGCCGAGTGCCGGTGCCCGGGTCTCGGAGCCCGGATAAGCTTAAAAATTTTGTAGTATTATTTTGGAGGCAAATACATGAACTGCAGGATGATGTTCATTATTGCCGTAGGTTTTCTGGCCGCAGGATGTTCGCGCGGCAACGATTACGAAGTCGCGCAGACTCCCGAAACGAAATTGAATTACGTAACCAGTATTGATGCCGTAAGCACGGATGTCGTAATGCTTGCCGGTAAAATTGATACTATAATAAAAAATTCCAAAACGGCCGTTCCCGGGGATAAATTATTTGCGGCAAATGAAGTGGAATCCATAGTAGTTTACGACCTGCAGGGCAATTTCGCGGCAAATGCCACTGTATTCAAAAATTCATATTATGTTTCTTTGCCAAAGGGGAAGAATTACATACTGAAAACGAAAACAAAAGGTTACGGAACCATGGATACGCTGAGTTATCAGCTTTCCGACGTGGATACTTATAAAAACATTCTGGATATTTCGGAGGCGAGGGCGGCAATTTTAACCGCAATTAAAGCTCTTTATGGCACTGATGTGTCGGGAATTGCGGATCTTGATACGGTGATAGAAGGCGTGACAAATCTTGTTGAAAGTTCCGATATTATCCTCGCGGGCGCCGACGCCGGCACTGACGCGGCTCTTATCCAGAACGCATTGTACATAAAAGCGATAGATGAAATAATCACGGATATATTCTGGGAAAACGGCAAGATAGAAGATACTTATTTCGCGGCAAATGCGGTTCTGGGCGCGAATAATATCAATGCCCAGGCCGCGGTCGTATCGGCCGGTTACGCCAACACATACATAACAACAGCCAGTGAGGCTATGGCGCTCTCGTTTTCAATTGAGGGCGTGAAGGAAACTTTTGTAAGCGATAATACCAGGCCTGTTGCAAAGTCCGGCTTGAATGCGACGATAAGCCTTGGCGAAACTGTAACGCTTGACGCGTCCGGCAGTTACGATATTGACGGCGACACGCTGATATACTTCTGGGAATTGTATTCCGGCGAACAGATTGAATTTTCAAATACGAGTTCAATTTTTCAGCTGACCCCCGTGGTCGCCGATACTTACGTTTTTAAACTCTACGTAAGCGATGGCATTGCGGTTAGCCTGCCGGATGAATTTCGACTTACGGTGGTGGATTCCGTGGCGCCGGAGGCAGTCATTACTTCGCATGCGGAAAACGAACTCATAAAAACTTCGCTTGTTACCATAACAGGCACTGCGTACGATCTTGCGAAAATAGCATACGTTCAGGTTAACGGTTCAACGGCCTCTGAGACAAGCGCGAATTTTTCAACCTGGACAGTTGACATAGAACTGCATGACGCTTTTGACCAGGCAATAATAGTGGAAGTATCCGATATCTCCGGCAACAGGAAAACCACCCAGCTTATCGTGGATGTGGATGCAAACGGGCCTTCTGCCGTGATTACCGCTCCGCAGACAAATCAGGTTATAACAAAATCCCCCGTCTATGTGACGGGAACCGCGGCGGATATTTCAGCCATAACTTCAGTGAAAGTCAACGGCGTTGACGCAACCAGCATTGAAGGCAATTACGCCAAATGGCAGGCTTATGTGGTGCCGACCGAAGGATTAGCGTCGGTTATTACGGTTGAAACCGAGGATGAACTGGGGAATAAAAACACTTCGGCAGCAGAGGTTGTGGTCGTTTTTGATGTCTCGGGCCCTGCAATAACCATAACATATCCCCTTTCAGGGGCGATGCTTTCAGCATTGACGCTGACAGTGTCCGGTACGGCAAGCGATGTTTCGCCTATCGTGAGTTTTAAGGTTAACGGTGCGGATGTCTTAAACGGAGGCATAAATTATTCTTCGTGGACCGCGGCGGCAAATCTTACCGAGGGCACAAGCCAGAAAATAACCGCTATTGCCATGGACGCTTATGGCAACAATACGACATACGAAATATCCGTTACGGTTGATAAAACAAAACCAACCATCGCCATTACATCTCCTTTGACGGGCGAATCGTTTTATCCCATGGTTATTGAAGTGACGGGAAGCGCTACCGATAACCTTACGGGTGTGTCTTCGCTATTGGTAAATGATACTGCAGCGACTAATACGGGTACGGGCTATTCCACATGGTCGGCTTATATTTCGCTGGTAAAAGGCACCACTCAGACAATTACGGCTGTAGCCGCGGACGCGGCAGGAAATACGAAATCAACATCTGTGCAGGTGGATGTCTCTTCCATTTACTCGGGCGAACTTACACTGCCGTCAGGCAACAGCCTGGTCAAAATGATTAACGACCCGAAAAGGCCCTATGTGTACGCCCTGGAGACCGCGAATAACAAACTTCTGTTCATAAATATGGAGACTATTTCAATTGAAACCGAACTCCTTATGGGCCAGGGGCCCGTTGATATGGATATTGATTCCTCCGGCAATAAATTGTACGTTGCCTGCGAAACGGCAAAAAAAATATATAAAGTTGACCTGGATCTGAAAGCAGTTGATTCGCAGATTACCACAGCCTATAGCCCGTCCAGGGTTGAATGCGGTGCATTGGACCGGTTGTTTTATTTTGACGATACTCTGTCGGGCATTTTATATGTATTCAATCTGACGACGCTTGCAGAGATAGGCGATACGTCCCTGCTCGGCAGTTATGATAATTTTGACCTTGAAGTGACTGCTGACGGGGCATCGTTATATGCCGCGGAAATCGGCGCGGCAAATCCCAGGATTATCAATTTTGACGTATCAACGGATTCGTTTGTCGTCGCGGACCAATTTGCCGCCAACGGGGGAACGGCCCCCGGATTCACTTCGTCAGGTCTCTATTTTGACGAGGCGAACGGCGTTTTGTATTTTTCCACCGTGCAGATTGATGCGGGCGATTTGTCAAATGTAAAAGGCGCGATGTATTACGATAATTACCGCGAAATAGAATGCTTTCATCCGAGCAGGGGCATGTTTGTGGGTGTAAAGGCTTCAGACATAACTTTTTCGGATTCAGTGACTTTCGCGCCGGTTCTGAATAAAAACATGCAAACATCAGACAATATCGTATCTCCCGGCGTAAGCGCTTTTTCTCCGGATGGTAATTTCCTGTTAATTTATGACGGATACTACGGCAAACTGCACTGGTTTTCTGTGAATGAGCTTGTGAGTTACAGCCAGATGCTGGCGTTGGGTGATGTCGTGCCTGATGCCCAACCGTATTCCTATTATTCGTTCACGAAGTTTTTGTTTGATTCCCAGAGAAATCTGCTTTACGCGCTTGATACGAACAAGAATATTCTCGCTTTTATAAACCCCGGCACGCTGGCTATCGAAAAAACCATTATAACGGGTTCGCGCCCTGCGGACATGTCCATCAATGAAAACGGCGATAAGATGTATGTAGCGAATTACGGGGCCACAAGCATAGTAGAGATTGATTTGTCCGCGCAGGCGGTTGCGGCGAATATTGTTACGGATTACAATCCTTATAAAATAGCCTGCGGCAAGACAGGATGGGCATATTATGTGCCGCAAATTCCCGGAGCCACCGGCCCATGGTACGGGCGGTATGTCAATACTGTAACTGCGGCGGATGTCGGGAGTTTCGGCCCTGCTTCCGCGTATTCGGAGTTTATCGCGGCATCAACGAACCGTAATTATCTGTTTACGGCTAATGGCAAAGTTATTTATAAATATGACATATCGTCAGGCGCCCCCGCATATATGAGCGAAGGCGGCGATGCGGGCAATGATTTTTGTTCGTTTCTTAATTACGGTTCCAGTGCGAACGCGGTGTTTTTTGGGAAAATGTCGTTTGACGCGGATAATCTGCAGATAAACCTGGGCGCATTCAGCGCTGTTTCTTCAGGCGGCATCGTAGCGGCAACAACCGGCGGCAATCTGGCATTTTCAAGTTCGGCTGTTTTTTCCGGCACTTCCTTCCAGGAACTCGGGAGCCTGCTTCTAACAACATCCGTGATGACTGCCGGTTCAAACGACAGCATTTTGTATTTATGGGATGATACCAATAAAGTAATCATAACAGTAAGCCTTTCGCAATATTAAATATGAACATTGTTTTCTTCGGAACTTCCTCCTGCGCGCTTTCATCCATGGAGGCGATTGCGGGCTCAAAACACAAGATATTGCTGGTCGTTACCCAGCCTGACAGGCCTTCGGGCAGGTGCCTTAAAAACACCTGTACGGCCGTAAAGAAAATTGCCGGCAGTATAAATTACCCCGTGTTTCAGCCGGATGACATCAATTCTCTGGAATCTCTAACAGAACTTAAAAAATGCAATGCCGATATTTTTGTCGTCGTTTCATACGGGCAGATTTTGAAAAAAAGCATTCGTGAATTGCCCGGGCACGGCGCCGTCAATCTGCATTTTTCACTGCTTCCCAAATACAGGGGAAGTTCGCCCGTCAATTTTGCGCTTATTAACGGCGAGAAGCAAACCGGCGTTACAATATTTCAACTTGATAAGGGCGTAGATACGGGGCCCGTGCTATCCAGTGCGGCCATGGATATTTCTCCGGAGGACGATGCCTGCACGCTTTTCGACAAGCTTTGTTCTGCCGGGGCGGAGCTTCTCGTAAAGACGCTTGACGATATTGAGGCGGGCCGTGCGCGCCTGACGGGACAGGAGCATGCGCAGGCGACCCATGCGCGTATGCTTGCAAAGCAGGATGGACTGGTTGATTGGGCATCTAAAGCAGTGGATATCCATAACCGCATCCGGGGCTTACTGCCCTGGCCCAAGGCATATTCTTTTCTGCGTATGGAAGACAAATCCGAACCCTTGCGCGTGAATTTTATTTCGTCGCGGATAGGGCATGACAATACTCAATCCGGCATGAAGCCCGGTTCCGTGATATCCGCGGACAAGGACGGCATAGCAGTGCAATGCGGGCATGGGAGCTTGGTGATTAAAAAATTACAGCCTGAAAACCGCCCCGAAATGGATGCGGGCGCTTTTGTGAACGGCTATAAAATAAAGAAAGGCGGCAGTTTTGGCAAAGAATAAGGATAAAGTCAGGCGTTTTGATAAGTTTATCATAGGCATAAAAAACACCCTTACAAAATTGCGCGGTAAAAAATTTCCGCCGCAGAATATACTGTTGCTTTTTTCGCACTGCCTGCAGAAATCAAAATGCAAAAACAAGATTACCGATGAGCTGGATAATTGCAAAAGGTGCGGGGCTTGCGTGGTAGGTTCATTGCTTGATTTGCGCGATTCCACGGGCATACAATGCGCTATAGCAACAGGCGGGCGTCTCGCAAAGGATAGGGCCATGTCCGAGGACGTCAAAGCTATAGTAGCCATTGCCTGCGAGCAGGAATTAAGCGAAGGCATAATGGCGACTTTTTCCAAGACTGTTATAGCCATACCGAACCAACGTCCCTGCGGGCCCTGCAAGGATTGCAATGTGGAATTGGATTGCGTGGTCAAAGCGGTGAATAAGCTGACGAAGTAAAACGTGCGATCTGAGATCTGCGATCCGGGATCTGAGATATGGGATTTGAGATTTGAGATCTGAGATATGGGATCCGTGGCCAGCGACCGGCAATAACGAAACATATATATCGAATTCATCAATGATTATGTAGAGACTTGCGTAAGACCTCAGTGAAGGCGGGTTTTCAAGTTCCCACGCGGTATTTTGTAGGGACAGAATAATATTCTGTCCTTACCGTAATCATTGGGCATTTTGATGTTTATGTTGTTTTCTCAACCCGCCTTCACTGAGGCCGTACAGACTTGCCATCCCGACACTATGACCGGGACTTCTTTCAGCCGCGGCAAGTCTCTATTAAAATGCCACGGGGGAGCTTAAGAATCACCCTTTACCGAGCCTTTACGCGTCATGTAATAATATGCTGTTTCAAAATCAACATAGCCATTTAGTAAAGAAATTAACGGCGCTTAGCCTGTTTTTTATTCTATCTCTTGCCGTATGGCTTGTAGTGGCAAGATTAAACAAAACGGTTCTTAGAGGGCATCATGGTTCAATAACATCACTCGTTTTTTCATCAGATGATAAGATTCTTTTGTCGGGTGCTTTAGACGGGGAAATCAGGATGTGGGATTTGGAGGAGATGGCGGAGTTGAAGGTGCTCAGAGGCCATAATGATTCAGTAAATGCAATTGCATTGTCGCCTGACAGGAAAACAATCGCTTCGGTTTCGGACGATACAACGGTTAAGCTTTGGGATGTGGATGGTAAACGCTTAAAAATGTCAATTGAAAATTCAGGACTGCGAGCCCGATCTGTTGCTTTCTGTAATGCAGGGAAAATGTTAGCGGTAGGGGCAACAAACGGGCTTATAAATCTTTTCGATGTTGCAACAGGGGCGGAAGCAGATACTCTTGATGGACATGAAGACGTGGTCAGTTCTCTGGATGCCGTGCCTGGCGGAAAGGTTTTACTGTCTGGATCTTTTGACGGCACAGTTGTTGTTTGGGATGTTTTGAGAAGAAGACAATTTCAGGTCGTATCTTTTTCGGAGAATGTATGGGGGGTAAAGTGTTCGCCTGATGGAAAAACCATGGCTATTTTGACCAGTGGCGGGTTCGTGACTATTTTAGAAATTAAGACAAAGAAAAAAATAGTGCAATTCAGCAGGTATTTTTTTTCAACGGAAATGGCGTTTTCCATTGATAACAGGCTTGTTGCAACCGTAGGTTTTGATAAAACAGTTGATTTGTGGAGTACGGAAAACTGGAAACATATTTGGACGTTTGAATGCTCTTCAGAAGCCGGTGCGTTGGCGTTTTCCAATGACTGCAAAACGCTTGCAGTCGGACTGAACAACTGTAGTATAGAGCTGTTTAGTTGTTCCAAGTTCGGCGACTAAATTAATTAAGGGTGGAGATAAGAAGGGATACATATATTAAAATTTCCAATGCCTGAGCATTTACCGCTATCGTTTTTTATATATTGACTTTTTCCCGGTACTCTTATATGATTAACAAATAACATTACTGATAACCGATATTTAAAGGCGATTATATGTTTTGCAAATTCCTTTTATATACAAATACTGTCCTGTTCCTGTTTCTGCCTTTTTGCGCTGAAACCTTTGCCGGCGATGTTTCCGTTGAATTGGAAACGCTCTACTGGTTCGGCAGTACTGACAGGGACGAAGTTAAATATACCCTTCATAACTTCGGCGGCGGTTCGGTCAAGATGCAGAAAGAACTGGGCGTATCCAGCGATAAAAGCACGCCTGTGGTGAAATTGGCATTAAACCTCAGCGCTGATTCAAGGTTGAGATTTACTGCGTGGTCTCTGGAAAGAGACGGTGAAGGCGTTGTTGACCGGCGCGTCGGGTTTGATGACAGCGTTTTTGTCCATGGAACTACCGTTCTATCCCAGTTCAGGTACTTTACCCTGCGGGCTGAATACGATTACGATATCGCCCATTACGAAAATAAGTGGCTAAAGGATCTCTACGTTACATCCGGGTTGGAATACGTCTCTTTGTTTGGCAGTGTGACTGACGCCGCGATAGGGCAGGATGATAAAATGGATTCGGGCAGTCTGGCTCCTCTGTTGGGGTTTGGAATAGACGGCGAAATTACGGAAAACCTGAAATACAGGTTTGCCTTTTCCGGGATAGCTTACAAGTGGGATTCTACCAAAAACACGAATCACTTTCATCAGGTGGTAAGCAATTTTATCCTCGGCCTGAAATACGAAAGCGGCAGGTTCGGTTTTTCAACGGGATACGAATATTTCAGCTTTGTGGTCGGTAATGAAATGGATCCCGATCAGGAGAGGGAATTCCACGTATTCAACGGCGGGCCGTTCGTCGGATTTTCAATCAATTTCTAATTATAAAGACTAATTTATGCCGGCAAACAATTTCGTGCATCTTCACGTGCACAGCGAATACAGCCTTCTTGACGCCATGTCCACCATTGCCAGGATTACCGATACGGTGAAAAAGCTCAAAATGCCTGCCGTAGCGCTGACCGATCATGGCAACCTCTTCGGCGCCATAGAATTTTATTCAACCGCGCGCAAGAAAGGCATAAAGCCTATTATTGGTTTTGAGGCCTATGTAGCCCCGAATAAGCGCACCGACAGAAATGCCAAAGGCATAGGCGATGCGTCGTTTCATTTTACGCTCCTCGCGCGGAATGAAAAGGGCTATAAAAATCTGATGAAACTTTCCACCATAGCTTACAGGGAAGGATTCTATTACCGGCCGAGGATAGATAAGGAATGCCTCGCGCAGAACAGCGAAGGGCTTATAGGCCTGAGCGGGTGCCTCAGCTCGGAATTCTCACAGCTGATTTTGCAGGACAAGCTCGCACTCGCGGAAAAAACGGCGCAGACGTACCGGGATATTCTGGGCAAGGAAAACTTTTTTCTTGAGGTTCAGGATAACGGAATGGCGGAACAAAAAAAAGTCGTCGCAACGGCCGTTGAAATAGGAAAAAAATTAGATATTCCGCTCGTGGCTACCAATGATATTCATTATATAGCAAGGGAAGACGCCCGCGAGCACGATGTCTTGCTCTGCATAGCGACAAATAAACTCGTTACCGATACCCAGCGCAAAAGAATGTCAACAAATGAATTTTACCTCAGAACGCCTGAGGAAATGATTGCGATATTTAAAGATATTCCCAAAGCTATATCCAATACCGTTGAAATAGCGGAAAGATGCAGTCTGGAACTTGACCTTGAGACAAAACGCCTGCCTAAATTCATCCCGCCTGAAGGTAAAACCAATCATCAATACCTCAAAGAACTCGTTGAGGCCAGCTTCAGGCATAAATACCTTAATCCTTCGGAAGACGTGATAAAGCGCCTGAATTTTGAACTCAAGACCATTGCCGACATGGGGTTTTCAAGTTATTTTCTTATTGTATGGGATTTTGTAAGGTTTGCGAAGACCAACGGCATACCTGTGGGCCCGGGCCGCGGTTCAGCCGCGGGTTGCCTCGTTTCATACTGCCTCGGCATAACGGACCTTGACCCGTTGAAATACGACCTTCTGTTTGAAAGGTTCCTCAATCCCGGCAGGAAGGAAATGCCTGATATAGACATTGATTTCTGCAAGATCGGCAGGGAAAAGGTGATGGATTATGTCCGGTGCAATTACGGAAAAGACAACGTCTGCCAGGTAGGGACCTTTGGGAAAATGAAGGCCCGCCTCGTGATAAGGGACGTGGGCAGGGTTCTCGGCATACCGCTTAATGAAGTGGATAAGATAGCGAAAAAAATACCTCCTGACCCAGGCACACTTTTGAAAACAGCCCTTGAATCCGATTCGGAGCTCAAGGAGATGTATAAAACCAATCGTAAATCAAAAGACCTGTTTGATATCGCGATGAAGCTTGAAGGCCTTCCAAGGCATCCCACTACGCACGCGGCCGGCGTCGTCATCGCGGACAAGTCGCTTATAGAATACACGCCTATTTACGTGAATGACGGCGAAGAAAGCACGCAGTACACTTCGGAATCAATGCAGAGCCTGGGCCTGCTTAAGATGGATTTTCTTGGATTGCAGACTCTTACGGTTATAGACTACGCGCTGAAATTAATCAAGACCGTGCGCGGCCTGGATATAAAACCTGAAGATATTCCGCTGGATGACAAAAAGACGTATGAAATGCTGGGCAGGGGCGAGACTTCCGGAGTTTTTCAGATGGAATCTTCGGGGTACAGGGATTTGTGCCAGAAACTCAAGCCGACAAAATTTGAAGACATCATAGCCCTCCAGGCCCTTTACAGACCAGGCGTGCTTCAGGCCGGTCTTCTGGATACTTTCATCAGGCGCAAACAGGGGCAGGAAGAGATATCTTTCATACATCCGAGCCTTGAACCCATTCTGAATGAGACCTACGGCGTAATTATCTACCAGGAACAGGTCATGAAAATCTCAAGCGTTCTCGGCAGTTTTACGCCTTCGGAAGCAGATTCGCTCAGGAAAGCCATGGGAAAAAAGAAACCCGAATTGCTTGAAAGCTACAGGGAACAGTTCATAACCAACGCGTTCAAGGAGAATCATATAAAAAAGGAAACCGCGGGCGAAATTTTCAGCCTGATGGAATATTTCGGAGGATACGGGTTTAACAAATCGCATTCCGCGGCGTACGCCATACTCAGCGTAAGGACGGCGTATCTGAAGGCGAATTATCCCGTGGAATACATGTGCGTGCTGTTAAGCATTGAAATGGGCGATACGGAAAAAATAGCGGATTACATAGACGAATGCGGACGAATCGGCATAGAAATACTTCCGCCTGATATTAATAAAAGCAACGCGGATTTTATGATTGATTCCGGCAGGATACGTTTCGGGCTTGAGGCCGTGAAAGGCGCCGGTTCAAAGGCGATAGAATCCATTGTCAGCGCGCGCACTCGCATAGGCGCTTTCAAAACCATCTATCAGTTTTGCGAAGAGGTTGATTCGCGGGCCGTTGACAGGCGCGTCATGGAAGCCATGATAAAATGCGGCGCATTTGATTCGCTGGGCGTCAAACGCGCTCAGCTTGCGGCCGTGCTTGATTCGGTCGTAGCGTCGGCGCAGAAAGTGCACCAGGCGAGGAAGCTCGGCCAGGGATTCCTTTTCGGTTCCGGAGGCGCGGCTTCGGACAGCACGATGTACCCCGCATTGCCGGATATTGAGGAATGGCAGGAAGAGGTATTGCTGTCTTTTGAAAAGGAAGTAATCGGATTCTTCATAACAGGCCATCCTCTTGCCAAATACGAGAACACCATAAGGACGTTTTCAACCACTTCTACGACAAAACTTATCGGCTTGAAAGACGGCGAAGACGTCGTTCTCGGCGGGATAGTTTCGCAATTGTTAGAGAGGACGATTAAAAGCGGCCCCAAGGTCGGGCAGAAAATGGGTAAGATTAAATTTAAGGACCTTGACGGCACCTGCCAGGCGATAGCCTTTCCGAGCGAATTGATGGCTTACGCGGATTACCTGATGGGCGACCGCGTGGTGTTTATCTCGGGCAAGGTGGATTTCCGTTCCGAAGAGCCTACGGTTAAGATTTCGGAAGTCATACCCGTTGACCAGGCAGTGGAGCGTCTCGCGGGCAATGTGGTGATTACGCTGAAATCAGGCGGGATAACGGACATGCTGTTAAAGGGCATTAAGGATATACTTTTCGCGCATCCGGGTTCATGCCCGGTTTTTGTCCAGATGATAAGCCCTTTTGACACGAAAACATTCATCAAGACGGGCAACGATTTTCATGTTACGCCCGCGGAGGAATTTATCGCCGAAATGGAAGCCCTTGTTGGCAGGGGCAACGTAAAATTAATCAGGAAAAATTATGTGCATCAAAACGCTAATCGTAGGTGAGATTCAGACAAATTGCTATATCGTTTCATGCGATAAGACAGGCAAGGCCGCGATAATTGATCCGGGCGGCGACGCGGGCGCAATCATCAATAAAGTAAACAAATCCGGCCTCATTCCGGAATACATCATTAATACGCACGGCCATGGCGACCACATGGGATGCAATGAGGAAATCAAGAAAGCCTTTCCCCAGGCGAAGCTCTGCGTGCATAAGCTTGACGCGCCAATGCTGGCGGATCCGGCGAAGAATTTATCCGTAATGATAGGCCCGGGCGTAGTTTCGCCGAAGGCGGACCTGATTCTGGAAGAAGGCGATACAGTAGAGTTCGGTACGATAAAGTTTCATATCATTCATCTGCCTGGTCACACGCCTGGGGGTATAGGTTTATTGTGGAAAGACACGGGCAAAAAGCCGTTCATATTATTTTCAGGAGATGCGCTGTTTGAAGGCAGTGTAGGCAGGACGGATTTCCCCGGGGGTTCGCATGACACTCTGATAAAAAACATCAGGGAGAAACTGATGGTATTGCCGGACAGTACCGAGGTCTATCCGGGCCACGGCCCCGCGACGACCATAGGCGCGGAAAAAAAGACAAACCCGTTTCTGTAGGTTTCTTGAAATAATTTTCCTTGACACTCCGAATAAAAATTATATACTACAACATGCTGGAACTGAAAATGTTGTATTTAAGGAGATATAATATGTATAGGAATGCGTTAAAAAAAAACATCGTTTTTGAAAATGGGGGGGGGTATAAGTTGCGTGTTGTCAAGATGTTGTGCGTGAGTTGGCTTTTTGTGTTCCTGTGCGTCCTGTTCGTGTCTCCGTTTCTTCTTGCCGACGATGGCTCTAATCAGGATGAAAAAATAAAAATCTCCTCTGTGTCAGTTTCTCCTGAATTTTTCTCTCCTTCTCAAAGCTCCTGCGTCTTTTCTTCTTCCTATATAATCAAATCTTCCGATGGCTTGAAACAAGACGACAAATCTCCTGAACATAAATTCTTCGTAAAACAGACTATAGTTATTTCCTCATCCGGTCAGGCGGGGGTAGCTCTGAAAACCATTTCCACCGAACAGGAACTCATTCCTCCCTTAAAAGATAAAACGTTTACAGTTACCCTTAATGCCCAA
>JACRIJ010000048.1 GCA_016220095.1 Planctomycetota bacterium
CCTCCTTCGCCTTTGGCTTCGGAGGATTTCACAATTCACTTTCCGATTATTCTTACAATCTTCAATTTTCCACGGAATTCACATCGGATAGACAGGATACGCCGAACGTTATTTAGCCACGAATGCACGCGAAGACGAAACGACGATAATTTTTTACCACGGAACACACAGAACACACGGAAAACGGCGATTTTACCGGTTTTTGTAACGAAGGCACACTTCGCTTTGGTACAGGTCAAAGCCGCAACCTATAACGCGAAAATGAAAAATGAAGAAGGAAGAATGAAGGACGAATCTACGAAACGAAATTTGCCACGAATAAACACGAATGAACACAAATAGTAATCAGTTATCAGTAATTAGTAATCAGGAAGCAATAGTCCGTAATTTGCGGTAATTCGTGTGAATTCGTGGTTCGTAATACGCGGTGCGCGTACGGCTCTCTGTTTACGCCTGAAAATCAACCATACGCCCTTTGCCGTCCGGGGACGGTTCCTTTTTTTCCTTTTCTTCTTCGCCGGCCTGTTTTTCACTGCCGCCGCCGGATTCACCGAACGGTTCGCGGCTGTCGTCATTGTCCTTTATGGTGGAGCCTTCGGTATGTTCGGTCTGGTGCACCTGTATCTGGTCAGCCCTTGCGGCATTCTGGGATGTGGCGGCGTAGGTTTCCTGAGAGGCCCTGTCCTGCATAACGAATAGATTCTGGATGTTCTGGGCGTTTTCGGCCTTGTACATGGTATATTGCAGGCTGTTGATTTCTAAAACCATATTTAGTAAAAACCTGAAAGTCAGCAATTTTCCAGAATGGTTTTCGTGGATTTTTTCCACTCCGAACGCAGTTTGAGAAGAAGCCGCGCGTGAATCTGGGATACCCTTGATTCCGATAATTCCAATATGGCCCCGATTTCTTTCATCGTCAGGTCTTCACAATAATATAACAACATTATAAGCCGTTCCTTTTTGGACAGCTTTTGAGTGACAAATTCCACGAGTTCCCTTGCCTGGAGTTCACCTGCCGGCGCGGGGGCTTTTTTGTCTTCCACAAGCTCGGCCGAAGAGGATTCCTCGTTTTCCGGGTCATCCGAATAATTCCTGTTCAAAGAAAGTATTGACTGCGTATTGATTTCCTTGACCAGTTCGCTGTATTCCTCAAGGGAGATCCCGAGTTCGTCGGCGAGTTCACCGTCCGACGGTATCCTGCCGAGTTTGGTCTCCAGTTTTGCATAGACCTTTTCCAGCTGATGGGTCCTTGTGCGCACAAGACGCGGCACCCAGTCAAGCGAGCGCAGTTCATCCAATATGGAACCCCTTATGCGGTTGATGCAGTAGGTCTGGAATTTAACGCCGCGGTTGACGTCAAATTTTTCCACCGCGTCTATAAGGCCGTCTATGCCTACGCTCATAAGGTCGTCCTTTACGATGGTCTTAGGCAGTTTGGCGATAATGCGGTCCGCTACGTATTTGACCATAGGGAGGTATTTCTCCACCAGGGTGTTCCTGAGCTCTTCGTTCATGGTCTTCTTGTACTTAAGCCAAAGCTGTTTTTCTTCAGGTTCCAATCTGTTATTCTCCAAACATCACGGTCAAAACGGCGACGATTATTGCCGTGAAGGACCGTTGTTCTTATGAACTGCGGCAAACAACCTTCAACATTTTTACCACAGTTCTTCGTGTTTTCGTGGCTGATCAGCCGTACGTATTATATAATAAATATCAGACTTTTACAACAATCATTTTTGTTTTTCTTCGGGTTGTTTCGGGGGTTCGCCGGGTTTGTGTTTGCCTTCTACTATCTGCCTGAGGAGTCTTCCCGTAATTGCGCCGATAATTATTCCTGCAAACATGAAGACTATCGCGGCCACGCATGCCTTGATAAGCACCTGCAGGAGCGGCTGGCCCGTGATAAGGCCCATAAGGCACACGGTAAAAAATGCCAGCAGGCTCATTATAAAACCGAAAAAGTATATCATATTTCACCTGAAACGAGTAGCGAGCAGCGGGTAGCGGGCACCGAGGGACTACGACGCGATATGGACGGAGACGAGTGTAAAGTACGCAAAGCGCCGTAAAGATACGTCGTATCCATATTACAAAAACAGTCGTTCTTCGCGACTTCGTGTTCTCGTGGCAATTAGTATCTTACGTTTCAACTTCTACGCAACTTGCGTATATGATTTAACGACGAAACTACGCCACGAATTTTGCCACAGAGCGCACAGAGACCGCTGAGGAATAACGATGACGCTTTTGCCGCGAATTACGAGCCATAGTTCACTGAGCGCTGATATTGTATTTATTCGTGTTCATTCGTGGATTAGTTAGTGTCGCCGTTCTCTGCGCTCTCTGTGTTCTCTGTGGCAGATCGTTCGTCGTCGTTTTCAGCCGCTTTTCCTGAAAAAGCCGAACAGTTTCTTGAAAAACCCAGATTCTACAGGACTGCTGTTTTGTTCGTTCTCAAGAATAATCCTTTTCGCAATCTGCATCACGCAGGCGGACGCATACGAATCAGGGTACTGCAGGACAAAGGGATTTTTCTTCTTTACGGCCGCGGAGACCGAGGAATCCGCGAGGATATAGCCGAGTTTTTCCACGTACACGTTGAGAAACCTCGTGCAAACCTGGATGATTCCCGATGATATCTTTTCCGCCTCAATCTTATTCGCGGCCATATTTATGACTATTCTTATATTGCCGTGTTCCGGATTTTTGGCGATGAGTTTTATAGCCGCATAGGCGTCAATCATGGCTGTGGGTTCCGGGGTTGTTATGATGATTATTTCATCGGCGCATGCGGCGAAATTTATAACATTTTTAGAAACGCCCGCGCTCGTGTCTATTATTATGAAATCCGAATCGCGCTGGATGGATTCAAGCAGGTTGAAGAGTTTCTGCTGGTCATTTTCAGGCAGGTCGGCCAGTTCTTCCATGCCGGACGTGCCCGGGAGGAGTTTTACGCCCGGGTAAGGCGAGACCAGCGCGTTACGCAGGGCGGTTTTCCCGGACAGCACGTGCGAAAGGTTATACCGCGGTACGGCGTTGAAGAGAAGGTCGGCATTCGCAAGGCCCAGGTCAAAATCCAGCATTGTAACGGTTTTTTTCATCAATGCCAACGCTATTGACAAATTGACCGACAAATTAGTTTTACCGACACCGCCTTTTCCGCTGGCGATGGCGATAACCTTCGCGGATTTCAGATGAATGCGCGCGAGGCGCCTCAGTTCTTCAGCTTGGTCTGGCACAGGACTGTTCTCCAACTATAAGCTTGGTCAATTTTTCCGCATCCGGCAGCATTTCTATATCGCACGGAATGACCTGGCCTGTCGTGATATATGACAGGGATATTTTTACTTTGGACAGTACGTCAAGTATAAGTCCGAATTTCGTGGTTTCATCCAATTTGGTCAGGATGAGCTTATCGTACTTAAAATCCGAAAATTTTTCAAGTTGCGCGTCTATAGTCTGCATGTTGGTAGTTATGCTGAGGACGAGATGGGTTTCATCGGGTTTTATTACGGCGAGCGTTTTCCGCAATTCGGCCATTTTTTCCTTATCCAGTGGGCTTCTGCCCGCGGTGTCAATAAGTATGACGTCATTGCCGGACATTTTCCTTACGGCTTCCTGGATGGCCTTCGGGTCTTCCGAATCAACCCTTGCGAAAGGCAGTTTTATTATTTCCACTATTTTCTGCAGTTGATCGGCGGCGCCTATGCGCGTGGCGTCCGCGGTGATGACGCCGACCTTTTTTTTCTGATAGATGGTTATGTTACTGGCAATTTTCGCGATAGTAGTGGTTTTGCCTACGCCTGTTGGCCCGATGAAAGCTATTACGCCGGTCTTTCCGTTTTTCAGCTGTATAGGGCTGACGTTTTTCAGCAGGTTTCTTATGGCGAGTTTAAGCGCCTGGTTTACCGCGTCTTTTCTTGTCAATTGTTCGGGCACGAGTTTTTTCTGCAATTTGGAAATTATATTTTGCGCGAGTTTTTCGGAAACGCAATTATTGATAAGCGCGAGATAGGCGTTAAAAAGCTCTTCAGGCGCGGATTTCATGCGCGTTTTCGCGTATATATCCGCGAGCATATCCCTGACTTCATTCAATGCCTGGAGCGTAGCCGGGCAGTTATTTTGCGCCTGCGTAGTGTCGCAATGCGCGGCGCGCGGGGTTTGAAGCGGTTCGTAATTCTTTTCAACGTGTTTTTCAACGGTTTTAGCCGGCGTTTCGGATTGCCGGCTGGACATTTTCGCGTCCGTAGCGACGAGCACGTATTTCTGCCTGCCGAAAAGTTTCATCAGACCTTTACGGGGACGCGGTGCTTCGGTTTTTATTATGACGAAGTCATCGCCCAGTTCCTTTTTGGCCTGGCGCAGGAGTTCTTCAAAGCTGTCACCGGTTAATTTTTTTATAATCATAAATACACGCGTTATGTTGCTGTTACGGTAATCATGCCGAGCGATTCCACGCGGGCTTCGCGGACGATTTCATTATAAGACAGGACGTTTATGGACGACTGGGAGCTTTCCATGATTTTTCTCAGATGGAAACGTATCTGGGGCGAACACAGGATTACGGCGGGGTGCCCGGCGGTGATAAGTTTGCGCAATTCATTGGATGCCGATTCAAGTATTTTATTTATTACTGCCGGCGGTGTTGTTATATAAGAGCCCGAATCGGTGCGTTCTATTGAGTTCTTGATAAGGTCTTCAAGTTTCGGGTCAACCGTCACCACGAAAAGGCCGCCGTCCTTATCAAGGACCGATTGGCATATCTGCCGCGCGAGGCTGTTCCGCACGTATTCGGTGAGAATTTCAATATCCTTGGTTTTAGACGCGTAATCGCCGAGGGTTTCAAGTATTGAGACGAGGTCCCTGACCGAAATGCCTTCCCGCAGGAGGTTCTGGAGCACCTTCTGGATATCGCCGGGTTTAAGCAGTCCCGGGGTCACTTCTTCTACGAGGTGCGGGTGTGTTTCCTTAAGGTTGGACAGCAGGGTGCTGACGTCTTCCCTTGTCAGGATATCCGGCGAATGGGATTTAATGATTTCATTCAGGTGTGTGGTTACAACGGTGATGGCGTCAACTACGGTGTATCCGAGGGCTTCGGCGCGTTGTTTTTGCGTTTCGGATATCCACAATGCGGGCAGGTTAAAGGCGGGTTCTTTGGTCCTGATGCCCTCAACTTCTCCGGTTACTATGCCGGAATCCATGGCAAGGTAATGGTCGGGCATAGATGTGCCTGAAGCGATGCCTACGCCGCGGATTTTAATCACGTATTGGCTTGGTTCCAACTGCATATTATCGCGTATTCGTATAGGAGGCACTATGATGCCGAGTTCCAGCGCCGCCTGTCGGCGTATCATAGCCACGCGGTCAAGGAGGTCGCCGCCGTGCGCCGGGTCAACTAATTTGATAAGGCTGTAGCCGATTTCAAGTTCCATGGGATCCACGTACAAAAGGCTTTCAACCTTTTCCGGTTTGCGCATGGCGGATTCCTTTTCTTTCTGCGCGACCTGCGATCTTTCAACCTCAAGAGACCTGTGTTTATTAATATTCCACGCCACGATGAAGATGACTATGATAACGGCAAAAAGCGGTATTTTGGGGAGCGGGGTTAAGACGAGCACCAGCAGGAATCCGCCCGCGACATAGAGAGCGCGGGGATTGGAAAAAAGCTGGCCTATAAGGTCTTTACCGAGGTTGGATTCCGCCGTTGTCCTTGTTACTATAAGGCCGGCGGATATGGATATGATAAGGGCCGGTATCTGGGAAACCAGTCCGTCGCCGATGGTCAATTTAGTAAAAGTCAAAAGCGCTTCATTTATGCTCATATTATAAGATACCACGCCGAGGATTATGCCCATTACGATGTTGACTATTGTTATAATGATGCCCGCGATGGCGTCGCCGCGCACAAACTTTGTCGCGCCGTCCATGGCGCCGTAGAAATCCGCTTCATGGGATATCTGGGCGCGGCGTTCCCTTGCCTCGGCTTCTTTTATAATGCCCGCGTTAAGGTCCGCGTCAATGCTCATCTGTTTGCCTGGCATGGCGTCCAAGGTGAAGCGCGCGGCGACTTCCGAGATCCTGTTCGCGCCTTTTGTGATGACGACGAATTGCACGATGACGATAACAACAAAGAGGACAAATCCGATAAAGGGCTGGTCGCCTGCGACAAAAGTCCCGAAGGTCTCTATGACCTTGCCGGCCGCGGCAGTTCCGTGAGTAGGCGCGTTCACAAGGATAAGGCGGGTGGAGGCTATATTCAGTGCCAACCTGAAAAAAGTGGTTACCAACAGCAGGGACGGAAACACGGAAAATTGCAGGGGTTCCCTTACGTATATTGTGGTAAGCAATACGATTACAGAAACGGATATGCTTATTACCAGCAGGAAATCCATTACGATGGTATTCATCGGGATGAAAATGGTGAATATCATCATAATGATAAGCAACACGAGAAGCATATCCGTGTTCTTAAGCAGTAGGCTTAAAGCAGGCGATTTTGTGTTAGCAGGCATCTTTTAGAATTAAAAATTAACAACAGGGTGAACACACAGGTTCACCTCTACACCGTAACTCCTAAACTCATTATGCCGGGATGCGTTTTTTGGCCTTATAGACCATGCTGAGGACTTCCGCGATTACCTTGTAAAATTCCTCAGGTATAGGCATTCCGACGTCCAGGAACTTATAAAGCGTTTGAGCCAGCAGGGGGTCGCGTTGTATAGTCACGTTATTAGCTATTGCGATTTCGCGTATGCGTTTAGCCACCTCGCCCGCGCCTTTAGCGACGCATACGGGCGCGCGGTCTTTACCGGCGTCGTATTTCAGAGCTATGGCGAGTTCGGTCGGATTGGTTATGACGACTGCGGCCTTCGGCACTGCGGCCATCATTCTCTGCAAGGCGATATGGCGGTGGATGGACCTGCGGCGTTCTCTTGTCCTGGGGTCGCCTTCAAACCGTTTCAATTCCTCTTTTATTTCCTGTTTTGACATACGCAGGTCTTTTTCATACTGCCATCTCTGGTAACCATAATCAAACAATGCCAGGATTATAAGCGCGATAGAAACCCGGAATCCCATTTTTATGCACACTTCGGCTATGAAAAAAACGATATCTTTGACATCCATTTCCGGCAGGGCGAGAATCATTTCCTTTTCGTTCATTATTGTGACATAAAGCAATGCCGCGATGACGCCCACCTTAAAAAGGCTTCCCAACAGGCGCACAAACGCCCGCAGGGAAAAGACCCTTTGTATGCCGGACACGATGTTTAATTTGTCAAGATTCGGCTCAAGCGGCGTCAGGGTGAAGATAAATCCTATTTGCAGTATATTTGCCGCTATTGCCGCTATGAGCACTACGACAACAAAAGGAAGCAGGGCCGCTGAGACGTACAAGAGGCCCGTTTGCGCGTATTCGGTAACGCTGTCCACGGACACTTCCGCTTTATGAAGATTTCCGAAAATATTTCTGCTGAGTTCAAAAATGCGCCCGATCATCTCGTTTCCCAGGAAATACAATCCCATGAATGCCGCAAGCAGTATTATGGCGGTGCAAAGGTCCTGGCTCCGGGCGACGTGGCCGCGGTCCTTTGCCTCCTGCCTGCGGTGCGCGGTCGCCTGCTCAGTTTTTTCTTCAAACCTTTCGTCCGGCAAGGAAATCCTCCTGTGTTATTTCATAAGAACAATCAGCCCGTCAACCGCCTTAAACCATTGGGAAATCATTGACGGGAAGATATATCTGAAAATCGGATCAAGCACCATTATCATTATGGCGAAACCTACTATAAGCCGCAACGCGAATCCCATTATGAAAATATTCATTTCCGGCACCGTGCGCGCGAGAAATCCCATTGCTATGGTCGTAATAAGCAGGGCCACCACGATAGGCGCGCTGAGTTTGACGGACAGTATGAGCATCTGCACGAACATGGTGTCCGAGATCTGCAACGCGAGTTTATCGGTGAATACGAATCCCATGAGCGGGATGTCCTTGAAGCTGTGCACGACCGTCGCGATAATCAGGTAGTGGCCGTTGAGCAGTATGAACACAATCAATCCGAGGAAAAACTCAAATTGCCCCATGATGGTTACCTGTTCCGTTGACACGGGGTCAATTACGTTAGCCATGCCTATGCCCATTTCCTGGTCAACAAAATGTCCAGCAAGCTGTACGGCTGAGAAGAGCATTGTAGCGGCGAATCCTATCAGCAGTCCTATGGAAAGTTCTGAGAGCACCGCCATGGCGACAAGACCGAGGCTTCCCGGCATCACGAGTGCCGATTTATCAACTACCGGCGCTACTATGAACGCGAGTATCATGGATAGCCCTATTTGCACCTGCGCGGGTATGTTGCGGCTTCCGAGAAACGGGGCTATGAGCATGATCCCGCTTATGCGGAAGAGTATCAGCAGGTAAGCGAGTATGTTTATCTGGACAAGGTCTAACATTAATGCAGTTTAATCATCTCCAATATGACCCGCTCCGTATAATCCACAAGGACGGTAATCAGCCATGGGGCCATGACGTAGAGCGTGGCGACGACGGCTATAATTTTCGGGATGAATGTAAGCGTTTGTTCCTGTATCTGCGTCGCGGCCTGGATTATGCTTATAAGGACGCCTACGACAAGGCCGACTGCAAGCAAAGGCAGCGACAATTGCATCGTTATTACAAGGGCCTCCCGGCCCATTCTTACGGCTTCTTCAAGATCCATAGATTTTCTCCGGAAAAATGACTTTAAAGAGCGTTTTCGTTACGTTTGGAAACTCTGTACGAGCGCCCCGATTATAAGGTGCCATCCGTCAACAAGTATAAAGAGCAGTATTTTAAACGGCAGTGAAATCAAAATAGGCGGCAGGACGAGCATGCCCATGGATATGAGTATGGACGCGACGACGAGGTCCACGACGATAAACGGCAGGAATATGGCGAATCCCATTATGAACGCCCTGCGCAATTCGCTTATGACAAATGCCGGCACGAGGATTTCAGACGGAATATCCTTGCGTTTGACATCCTTGGGGAATGTCTTGGACGTGCCGGTGATATTTGCGAAAAGCATGATGTCTTTTACGCGCGTCTGGCCGAACATGAATTCCCTTAAAGGTTCCATGGCCTTGTTGAACGCGGCCTTCTGCGTTATAGTCCTGTCCATGTAAGGCACGAGGGCGTTGTCCTTGATTTTGGTGAGCGTGGGCATCATTATCATAATGGTAAGGATGAGCGACAGCCCTATTATTATCTGGTTGGGCGGCAATTCCTGCGTTGACAACGCGCGTCTTACGAATGACAATACGATGACGATTCTTATGAACGAGGTCATCATGACCAGGATTGCGGGCGCGAAGGTCAGGATAAGGAGCAACAGGATGATTTCAAGTGTCGTAGCGACATCATCAGGATTGTTTGACCTTTCGAGCCCCTTTATGGTAGGCAGGCCTTGCGCATAGGCGGAATGTTCTGCGGAAATGCTGAAAAAAAGCAGGAGGACAACCCCTGCAAGCAGAATGGTCTTGTACTTTTTCATATAACCTCTCTCCGATGATATTTATATATATTCTATGCCAGTTCTCCGTTTACGTGGCATTCCATTTTTTCATGGTCTCTTTTATTTCGTCCAGCTGTCCCTGCAGTTTCTTATAGGACTCACTGCGCGCGGCGTCTTTATCGTAGGATTCCAGGTCGTTAGCGGCTTCATTAAGCGCCTTATTGAAATCCGCCTGGCTGGAATCCGGTTTGGACGCGCCGCACTGTATCTTCAGGAGCGCGACCTGGTGCGGGTCGGTGATTTCACTGAGCGTTTTCAGGCCGGTTTTCGTGACTCCGACAATAAGGATCCTGTTGCCTATCAGCACGAGGTTGATTGAATTAACGGAATCAACCGGCCTCCTTGCTATTATCTGTATGGCATCCGAAGCGAAGAGCCGTTTTGAGCCCGGCAGGAACCTTTTAATGCCGTAGAACGCGAGGAAAATCATTCCTATGACAAGCGCCGTATAGAGTAAAAACTTGAAGAAGTTCGGCGTATAATCAGAGGCGCGCGGTTTTGCCCCGGCCGTGTCGGTATCCGTTACGGGCAGGAGTTCAGACGCGGGCACGTCTTTGTCCGCGGCAGTGTCAACGGCTTTTTCTTTGCCGGCATCCGTCTGGGCGTAAGACGCCGTCGGCAGGCAGGCCGCGACCGTTGCAAATATTACGAATAATTTCAGCAGAAAACATTTCATTTTACTTTGTCCTTTTTAGGAATTATTTCAGTAACCCTGATACAGAAAGTGTCGTCGCCGAGGACGAGTATTTCGCCTTTTGCGACAAGCTGTTCATTGACGAAGATATCCAGCGGGTCGCCCGCGAGTTTGTCAAGTTCCACGACCGAGCCTTTGGACAGTCCGAGTATATCCTTTACGCGCATCCTGCATTTGCCGAGTTCTATTTTGACGTTCAGCGCGACGTTCATAAGCATGTCTATATTAGCCTGGGATTTGGCTTCGGAAGTTTCCGGGAACTGGTCAAGGTTGAACGGCGCGTAAGACATCTTGGCGGCGGGCTGTGCGGACGTAATGGACGGCGCTGAAGGAGCGGCTGTTTCGGCGAACTTGAGCAATTCGTCAACATTCGCGTCCGTCACCGGCTGGGACTTGCCCGGGACATCGGACTCTATGCCGAGTTCCTTCAGGATTTTATCAATCTGGTCATTGTCAATATTGTCGGGTTGTTTGCTGTTTTCCGGCATTTTAGTGCACCTCAAAAAATTAATTTACGTCATTTACTATGGCGGCGAGTATGTCGTGAAGATTACGCTTTTAATTCTGCCTTTTCCTCCCACCAGGTTTTCAATTTTTTCTTTGATTTTTATTTTAAGTTCGTCCTCTTCTTCCGGCATTCTTGCGTTCATATAACTCAGTTTTGTCATTTCCGTGCGTATGCGGTCTATGATCTTGGGTTCCCAGGTTTTTATCAGGTTTTTGGTATCCGCTTTCAAGACCGGGTCGCCGTCAAGTTCAAATACCGGCACTATCCGGAACGAGCCGGAGGTCCTTCCCTCCGAACCTATCTGGAGTATGGCCTGGATTTCCGGAAGGGTCACGAAGTCCGGCTGTTCGGCGTTTGTTTTCTCAACCGGTTCTTCAGGGGTGTTCTGCACGAAGTAGTGAAAAAGCATGTAAAGCACTATTCCTTCGGCGATGATAATGGCGAATACGAACAGCAGTCCCGTGGTGCTGAACATGTGCTGTTTCGGCGCGGCCGCGCCGGCAGGAGGCGCCTGTTCCGGGCGTTCCGGCCTATCGGTTGACGCGAAAGACTGTTTGTCAATAGGACTCATATAAAAACCTCATACAAAAAATTAATGCGAAGGCCGTACCAATTCCTCGGATACGATTATTTCAACGCGCCGGTTTTTATGGCGTTGTTTCAGGTCAAGCTGGAATACCAGCGGGTCGTTGTTTCCGCAGGCGGTCACGCGGATCCGTTTGGGGTCGATTTTTGTTTTTTCTTTCTGGTTTATCAGATAGTCGGCGGCGTTTTTGGCCCTGTTGTAAGACAGCAGGCTGTGGTCGCCGTTTACGGAATCCTCGGCATTAGCCGCGGTAAATCCGCGGATTTCAATGACATTCGGGTAATCGCGGAAAAACTGTTCCGCCATGGAATCAAGGATAGCCTTGAAATCATCGGACAATTCGGCGCTTCCCTCTTCAAATTCACTGACGCCTTCGGTCGTTATTTTCAGGCCTTCGTGGACCCTGGTTACAAGCAGGTTCATTCCTTCAATGGGGCCGGGGTATTTCGCGCCTACGGTATAAAGTTCGGGTATTTTTTCCGTGAAAATAGTGCTTGCGAGGGCGTTGTTTTCGGATTCTATCGGCGCCGGCGGCAGTCCTTTGCCGAACGTTTCCATTGCCTGCCGGAGCACGGCCGCCTTGGTCACGTCATATTTCATCATTGCGAACATGAGAACGAACATGCACAGCAATTGCTGAGTGAGGTCGGCATAGGACAGTATCCATGCCGGAGCTCCTTCTTCAGCTTCTTCTTTTGCGCTTCTGGGCATAAAAGACCTCTTAAAATAATTCCTATTTTTTCAATAATTCCCTGAGGCGCGGTTCAAGGAATATGCGGAGTTTTTGTTCCACCACGCGCGGGTTGTCGCCGGATTGTATGGACATAATTCCTTTTATTATCATTTCTTTTATAAGAGCTTCTTCTTTTGAGCGTTCTTCAAGTTTAAGGAACAGCGGCCTGCAAATGATATATGTAGCCACGACGCCGTATAAAGTGGTTAAGAGCGCGATTGACATATTCCTGGCAATGCCCGTCGGGTCGGTGGTATTGGCGAGCATGGCTATTAATCCTATAAGGGTGCCGAGCATGCCGAAAGACGGCGCGTAAATGGAAAACGCCTCTATTATCTTTTTGCCTTTCCTGTGGCGGTCAAGCATATTGTCAAGCTCGGTGTTAAGCATCTGCTGGATGACTTCGGGATCGGTGCCGTCAACCGCGAGCTGGAGGCCCCTGACGAGGAATTCATTATTCTTAATCTGTTCGGTTACGCCTTCCAGTGCGAGGATGCCGTCGCGTCTCGCGATATCGGCATATTTTGAAAGCTCTTTAATGATGTTTACAGGGTTGTCGTGTTTAATGATGAACGCCTGTTTGACAATTCCCGGCAGGCGCGAGAGTTCAGGCCACGTGAATTGCGATACGGTGGCCAATATAGCGCCGCCGAATGTAATCATCATTGAAGGCAGATCAATGAACATCAGAAGGCTGCTGCTGAACTGCAGGGAAGCCAGGAGCATAATCATGCCCACGGCCATTCCGATTATGGTTGTAAAATCCAACAAATCAGTAAAACTCCTAACTGCAAAAACACCTTCGCGGACGCGCACCGCAGTGCGTTTCCGCGAAAAGAATGTTCACTCCGGAATCAGCCATTCAGGCACCTGATAGAACGGTTAAATTCTATCACGCGCTTGATGACATCGTCAACGGATTCCTTGACCACGATTTTTTCGTGGTTAACAAGGGTGATGACGGTATCCGGTGTTTCTTCAAGGAACTGGATAAGTTCCGCGTTGATCACAAATTTTTTTCCGTTTAGCCTTGTAACTTTAATCATTGTTTTACATTTTAACATTAGGGGCAAGGCAAATCAAGAATTACCTTGCCCCCAAAGTATGTTTTTTTAGACTATATTTACCAGATCCTGAAGCATCTCATTGGCGACGCTTATAGTGCGGGCGTTAGCCTGGAATGCGCGCTGGCTTACTATAAGGTTGGTGAATTCCTTGGCGATGTCAACGTTGGATTCTTCCAGGTATCCACTGCGGATCAATCCCCTTGCGAAAGTGCCCGGGGTGCCGACGTTTGCCAGGCCAGAATTCGTGCCTGCCGCGTAGAGGTTGTTTCCGAGGGATTCAAGGCCGTTGTTATTGGCGAATCTCGCGAGGGCGACCTGTCCAAGGGTTTTTGTCAGGCCGTTCGTGAAGAATCCCGTAATCAGGCCGTTTGTTGAGACCGAGAAATCGGAAAGCGTGCCCTGTTCGTAGCCGTCCTGGTTGACCATTGCCACTTCAGAAGTCTGGTTGGCAAAGCCGGTAACCTTTGAGAAATCGGTTGATACGAGAAGCGGCGAATTCGCGCCCGTGTCCGCCAGGTTTAAGCTTACTGCCGCGCCGGGATTGGACGATTGGAACTGGCCGTTGGGGTCAAACTGCACCTCGCCGGTTCCCGCAAGGCGCGTGAAATCGGAATTATCCGTGGTTTCCGCGAACCATTTGAAGGTATTTCCGTTGGTGTTTTTGCTCTGGAGGACGTAGGTCATTTCAACCGTGTGCCCGTTTCCGAGTGAATCAAAAACAGTTACATTGGAAATAATACTTTCGCCTGTCGCGGCTTTTACTTGGTTGAACGTAGTCAACTGCTGGTCTGCCGCGGTGAGCTCAATATTGCTCAGCGCGTTGGCCAGGCCTGCGTTGCCTGCAATGCGTATTACGCCTGCGGCCGAATCTGGGTCGTCTTGCGCGCCGGGTATTACGGCGGCGTTGCCCGTGCCGATGGCGGTAAATGCCTTTTCATTGAATTCAAAGTACGTAAGATCCGTAGGTAAAGGCATTGTGGGGTCAAGCGGGCTGGAGAAGGTTATGTCGGTATCGCCGACAATTGCGGGCAATCCGTAAGGGCTCGTAGGAGACAGCAGTGTCGCTACGCGCGCGATTAATCCCGCGCTGTCGCCCGAGGTAAACCTTACATAATCGCCTACGCGCACTCCCTGTGCCCAGAGGTCTCTGCCTTTAAGGGTCATGCCGTTGGCCGTGACGGTGTCGTCTGTGCCCGCGCCGTCCATATCAAGAGTTCCGGTGGTAATCTGTCCTGAATAGGTGTCATTGCCGGAATCGTTGACCCCGAGCGCCTTATTGATAAAATCAAGAAGGTCTCCGACGGTCGTACCGGAATCATCGTTTCCTGTTGCGGGCGGCAGGTTGCTGATTTCAAATTTATACACCGGCAGTGAGCGGTTGCCTTTGTCAGCGGAGATTTCTATGATATCGCCTGCTGAAAGGCTGAAGTCAATGGCGCCGCCTGATTTGCCGAGGTCGGTCAGGAGCGTATTGGCTGTAGCGGCCGAGGCGGAGTTCAAATCCCAGAACGCTTCGGATTCCAATACCGAACCGCTGTTGGCTATTTCGCCCGCGCCGTTGAGGTTGCCGTCAAGATAAACATTGTCGGTTTCCTGCGCTATCCTGAGGTCGCCTACCGGTATTTCTACGTTGGACACAGGCCCGCCTGTGGTAACTGCGAAAGTATCAAAGTCTGCCATCCAGCCCTGCACGATAAAGCCGTTGGTCGGGCTGTGGAGGTAGTTTGCCGGGTTAAGCGAGAAACTCCCGTCTCTCGTATAGACCGGACTGCCATTTTCATCAAGCATCACGAAGAAACCGTCGCCTTCAATGGCGAGGTCTCCCGGGTTGCCTGTTGCTTTCAGGTTGCCCTGTGTGAAATTTTTTGACGTATCGGCTATCTGGACGCCTAATCCGAGTTGTTTCGGATCAATGCCTCCGAGGAAACCCTGCGGCGCCGTGCCAAACGACATTGTCTGGCTTAGCACCGTCTGGAAAGTGGCCCTGCCGGACTTGAATCCGGTGGTGTCCACGTTTGCAAGGTTGTCGCCTATGATGTCAATCCTTGCCTGTTGCGCGGCTAATCCTGATATAGCCGAGTTTAAAGCCCTGATAAGAGCCATAAACGTCTCCTTTCTATACAGGCCTTTCGGCCCGGCAGAAGCGCTGCCGGTCCGGGACCCTCCTGTTTTAAAACAGGGCCGGGTTTTTTTAAGGGCCTATCCTACAATGATCGTGCTATCAATATTCGTGAAAACCTTGTCTTTCATTTCACTCTTATCAATAGCGGTAATTACATTACGGTTCTTAATGTTTACGACGAAACCGAGGTCTCTGAGCAGTAAAAGCGATTCCTTCGCGCCTTTGGACTCTGCTTTTTCACAGGCGTTGTTAAGGGCGCTGAGGTCGTTCTGGGTCAGCTCAATGTTCCTGCTGTGGATTCTCTGCTGGGCATGGCTGGAAAAAGTCAGCGGTTTGTTTTCGTCAATGACCTGCTGTAGCACTGAGGCGAAATCGCCTTTCTGCTGAGGCTGTACCGCCGCAGGCTTTTGCTGTGCCGGTTTAACAGGCTGGATGTTCTGTATCTGGTAGATGTTGTTCATCATATTTGTAATCCTCCCTGTTAAGAAGCTACAACTTCCTGTACGTTGTTAAGGGCAACCGTTTCATTGCCCACTACCAGAGAGATGCTGTCATTGTTTACAACGACTTTTGATACCGCGCCTTTGACCAGATTGCCGCTGTCAGCCGTACCGGTGATTGTCTTTCCGATAAGCGTGCTTGCGGCCCCGAGTTCCTGGTACTTGTTCATGGTCTTGAGCGTGTCGGTAAGCGCCGATGTGGATTCAAGGTTCTGAAGGTTCGTCAACTGGCCGAGGAATTCCTTATTGTCAAGCGGTGACATAGGGTCCTGGTTGGACACTTCAGCGATGAGTATCTTCATGAATTCATCGCGCGTGAGCCTTGCCCTTTCGGCGGTTGAGCCTGTCGCGGCCGAAGTCTGTGTCGTGCTCGTCAAAGAGCTGATTGGGTTGGGCATCATTTTTCTATTCTCCTAAAAGTTGGGCGTCCTTGTCTATACCAGCACGTCAACGAGCTGGTTTGAGGTGCGCGGCCGTGTAATTTCGGGCCATTCCGATTCCGGTTCTTCCTGTTTTGACAGTCCGGAATACTGGGTGAACGGTTTTTCCTGCTTGTCGCCGAACTGCTGCGGGCCCTGCTGTAAATCCTGGTCAACGGTGACTTCAAAGTTGGAGATGCTGATACCCTGGTTCTCAAGGTCTTGTTTCAGCGCTTCAAGGTTGTTCAGGATGGCATGGCGCGCCGCGTGGTTTTCGGTTACCATGGTTGCGGACAGCGAATTTTCCTTTACCGCGAGGTTGATTTTGAGCGTGCCGAGTTGCTGCGGATGCAGGAGCATCTTAATGCGGTTCGTGCCGTTTCTTAAGCCTGCCTTTGTCGCATTGGCGATTTTCTCAATCATCTCAGCCTGGTCGGCTCTGGGAACGGATGCTGTCTTTGACAGTTTCGCGAAGAACTGTGACTGGTCGGACTTTCCGATGTTAACCGCGGATTTTGATTCGGCTGACTGCATCATGGGTTTCTGCGCGGTATCGCTGTTGGCGAAGCCGTTTGTTGTTTTGGCTGTGGGAGCCACGGCGCCCGCGGTTTGCACGTAAGACGCTTCAAAGCCGTTGAGCGAAGTCGCGGAATAATTTGTTGTACCAACGGCGTCTGTTTTCGGCGCCGGGGCCTGCACTGCGGGAGCTGATATTTTTACGCTGTCAGCCTGTCCGTTTTGCGAATTATCCGTGTTCCAAAGTGACGGCGTCTGCGCCTGTTCTGCCTGCGGGTTGGCGGCGGGTTCCGTTCTTGCCTGTGCGGCGTTAACTGCATTGGCGTCAGGTTTGCCGGCGTTCTGCACGGGTGCGTCCACTGAAAATGCGTCGGGCGCGGTTTGCGTGTCAATTGTTTTTGCCTGTTCAACAGTCTGTGCGATGGCCGGTTTGCCCGATGTCATAGGCTTGTATTCCTGTTCAATCGGGTCTGTCGCGGCGTTTCCGTCCGTTGTTTCCGGTGCGATTGTGTAAACGGGTTTCGTCTGCTGTGCCGGCGTTTCAATTGCCTGCAATTCGCTTGCTTCCGGCAGTGCCTGATTCATCGGCGCGGTGTACGCCATCGCATCATTTTGAACTGCCTGCAAAGGTTCCGTTTGAGTCGCCTGCGCAGGTTGCGCCGGCTGTTCTTCCGGCTGGAATTGCGCCGTTTGAGCCGTTTGAACGGGTTCCTGTTTCAACACGGGCTGGGTGTTCTGTTCCGAAGCCGCGGCTTGATAAGGCTTCTCGTTTACTGCCGTATCAACACTGGCGTTGTTCTTCAGCGGGATGTATTCGCTTTGCGCGAGCGTATGGTCTTTGGCCTGCGTGAAAACCTGGACTTCGTCCTGTTCCTGTTCCGGCAGTTCGTGTTCCGCGGGTGCGGAATCTTCATTAGCCGTTGCCTGCGGCACCTGCGCGGGTTCGGGCGTTGCCGTAATCATGCTCATCAGGATATCGCTGAACGAAATGTCGGTAATCTCCGGGCTGAATTTCTGCGCCACTGCCTGTGGCGCCGGCGACGTTGAATTAATGTTACTAACCGCTTTCATGTTCTCACCCCCTTTCAAAGGTAGCGGTGTTTATAATCGGCAGGGATTGATGACAATCAAACCCTGCGTAGATAACTATTTTATTTCCGGTTTTTTCGTTGAAGCCGCGAGTACGGTTTCAACTTCAAAAGATTTATCTTTGTAGCTTTTCCTGAGTTCCGTGAGGATATCGGCGCTGAAGGATTCCTTGAAGCCCTTAAGATATCTTATCACAGTGGGCGTTTCCCATGCGGAAAACATGCCCGCAACTTCTTTCGCGGACATTTTGGAAAATATCTTGAGGTTGGACGCGTAGTTAAGTTCGTCGGCCTTCGGGAAGGTCTCTTCAATGAATTTCTGGAATTTCGCCTTGTTTTCTTCAAAAGCGGCCTTGTCCCTGCCGAGTTTGTCTTCGCGCAGTGTTAATTCCGTAAGCTTGGTGTTTATCTGGTTCTGGAGCGTTTCAATGAGCGCGAATTTTTCCTCCTGGGTTTTCAGTTTTGCCAGGGCGTCATTCTGGAGCGCCATGGCGCGGTCAAGTTCGTCCGGCTGGGCCGGTTGTTGGGGCGCGGCTTCGGTAAATTCTTTTCCCTTCAGGGCTGACAGCGAATTGTCAATCTTATGGGAGTTTAAGACACCCGTGGAAAACAGCACTGTTATCACCGTAACCAGGATGGCGAACGCGACGAAGAAAACAAATTCAATTGTCTTGAATGCCGTTTTCAACGTTGACAGTTTTAATAATTTCGAAAAATTAAGCATACACGGCGTCCTGTTTATTGTTCAGGGAATTACAGAATTTTACGGTTGCGATTTCGTCAAGGAACTTGCGCTCTTCAATGTTCAGCTGGTACAAGTAATCCCTGTATTTTTTTTCCTTGAGCTTATCAAGGATTTTTCTTTCCTTGGTTGCCTTTAACAGTTCCGCGCGTTTCCGGGTTTCCTGGATGCCGAGGGCTTTTAGTTCGTTCCGGGCGTTAATGAGTTTTGCCTCAAGCGCCCTCTGGTACCTTTTCTGCGCGAGCACGTCCTGTATCTTTACCGAGGCGGACACGAGTTGCCTGAGGTCATCGGCCGCGCCGGCGATCAGTTTTACGATTGAATCAATCTTCGCCTGCTGGTCAAACACTTTCTTCTGGGCGATCGCAAGCTCGCGTTTTTTTTCTTCTTCAACCTGTTTTTTGTATTGAAGTACCGTTTCAAGCTGGAATTTAAAGGTTTTCATTGTTTATTGCCCTGCCAGTTCAAGTAACGATTGCACGGTTTTTTCGTAGGTGGTTTTTTCCGCTATATCCTGTTTCAGGAAGGCGTTGATTTTCGGCATAAGTTTTATCGCGTGGTCTATATCGGGGTTTGAGCCGTGCACGTAAGCTCCGATATTTATCAGGTCTTCGGCATTCCTGTAAGTTGCCATTATTGATTTTATTTTAACCGCCGCTTCGCGGTGTTCCCTTGATACGACTTCTATCATAAGGCGGGAAACGCTCATAAGCGGGTCAATTGCCGGGTAGTGGCCTTTGGTGGCGATATCGCGCGACAGCCATATATGGCCGTCAAGGATGCTTCTGGCGGTATCGGCGACGGGTTCGTTTATGTCATCCGATTCAACAAGCACCGTATAGATTCCAGTAATACTGCCTTTGTCGGACGTGCCGGCGCGTTCAAGCAGTTTAGGCATCATGGCAAAAACCGATGGGGTGAACCCTTTGGTGGCAGGCGGTTCTCCGATGGACAATCCGATTTCGCGCTGGGCTATGGCCATGCGCGTGATGGAATCCATAAGGAGCAGAACGTCCATGCCCATATCGCGGAAAAATTCGGCTATGGCAGAGGCGGTAAAAGGCGCTTTTACGCGCAGGAGCGCGGGTTCATCCGAGGTGGCGACCACTACGATGGACCTTTTCAGGCCTTCTTTGCCGAGGTCTTTTTCAATGAATTCCCGGACTTCCCTGCCGCGTTCGCCGACGAGGCAGATGACGTTGACCTGCGCTTCGGTATTCCTTGCCACCATGCCCATGAGCACGCTTTTGCCGACGCCGCTTCCGGAGAAGAGCCCTACCCGCTGGCCCCTGCCGCAGGTGGAAAGCCCGTCAATGCATTTTACGCCGGTGGCAAGCGGTTTGGAAATACGCTGGCGGGAAAGCGCCTTCGGGGGCGCGGCGTAAATGAAATTTTTCCTCGCGGTATTTACCGTTGGTCCGTTGTCAATGGGGTTTCCCCGCGCGTCAACGATTCTGCCGAGGAGTTCCATCCCTATGCTGACGGATTGAATGTTATTTTTGCAGTTTACGATATCGTTTCTTTTAATGCCGCGCATTTCGCCGAACGGCATGAGGAGAAGGCGGTCTTCCCTGAAACCTACGACTTCGGTTTCTATGGTTTGGTTTGAATGCGACGGCTGGATTGAGCAGATACTTCCTACGGGCGCGGAAAGCCCTTCGCATTCTATGATAAGCCCTATGATCTTAGAGACTCTTCCCGAGAGCCGCATGGATGTGGCGTTGTCCAGTATTTCCAATTCTGTCTGAAATATTGACATCCTATTTATTGCCTTTCAGGATAATTTTATAAAGTTCATCAAGCTGGACTGCCACGGAGGCGTCCACCGAGCCGGTGCGGGATTTTACGACGACGGAACCTTTCGGAAATTTCGTATCCTGCACGAGTTTGATGGTTTTTATTTCCGAAAAGGTTTTTTGTATTTCCGGGAAAAAGGTTTCCGCTGACACGAGGTCGTCCGGGCTCATGAGTATTTCAAGGTCGGTTTTCTGGGCGGTAAGTTCTATGGCCTTGATTATATTGGCGTTGACGATGTCGGGGTCAAGTTCTATCTGGCGGTTGAGTATTTTTTCCACTATTTTGAAAGAGAGTTCAACAAGGTCTTTGCGCGCGTTTTCGGACTGGTATCTGGATTTTTCCTCAAGGGCATCAATCAGTTTGCGCAGTACGGCGATAAGTTCTGCGGATTCCTTGCGGACCTGCTGGACGGCGCTTTCATTGCCGGATTTCCTGCCGTCAACCGTGCCTTTCTGCATGCCGTCCTGATACCCTTTTTCGTATCCCTGCTTGTAAGCGTCCGCGGAGATGGTTCTGGACTGGGCGACAGCGTCCGTTATGAGTTCCCTAGATTTAATCTTGGCGTTTTCCAGGATGCTCTTCGCGTGGAGCACTATGTCCGTAAGGTCAAGGGGTTTTAATTCGCCCTTGAGAGAATCGGCATCTTTGTTTTTAATTACTTTAACCATATAAATACTTTTATACTATAATTTCTTCTTCGCCGCCGCGGCCCTGGATGAAGAGTTCGCCTTTTTCTTCAAGCTGTCTTACGACGTCCACGATGGACTGCTGGGCCGCTTCAACGTCCGCGAGGCGCACGGGGCCCATGAATTCTATTTCTTCTTTTATCATATCCACGGCGCGTTTGGACATATTCTTAAAGAATTTTTCCCTCAGTTCCACGCTGGCTGTTTTGAGGCCCAGGGCGAGAGTATTGGGTTCAACTTCTTTAAGGAGGTTTTGTATGCCCCTGTCATTGACAAGGAGGATGTCGTCAAATACGAACATGAGTTTTCTTATCTGGTCTGCGAGTTCCGGGGCCTGTTCTTCAAGCAGGTCAAGTATATTGCGTTCGGTGGACCTGTCGGTGAGGTTGAGGATTTCCGCGGCGGTCTTTACGCCGCCGGATTCCTTTAGTTCTTCGGTGACGAAAGACGCGAGTTTTTTTTCAAGCGCCTGTTCCACCTGTGATATTACTTCAGGGCTCGTATGTTCCATTGAGGCGAGCCGTTTAATGACTTCAAGCTGTTTCTGCGAAGGAAGCCCGGCGAGGATTTCGGCGGACTGCGAGTGGGACAGGTGGGCGAGTATCAGCGCGATGGTTTGCGGGTGTTCGTTCTGCATGAAGGTCAGGAGGTTTTCGGCGTCGGCCTTCTGGAGGAATCCGAACGGCGCCATTTTCATGGACTGTTCTATCATTTCAAGGATGCGCTGGGTTTCTTCTATGGGGAGCACCTTTTCAAGAAGGGAGCGAGCGTAGGATACGCCGCCCTGTTCCACGTACTGTTGGGCCATGGAAAGGTGGTAGAATTCTTCAATAGTTCTGTCGCGCTCTTCCTTGGAGACGTTTTCAAGCTTTGCTATTTCCAGGCCGACAAGTTCTATGGTTTCTTTATCAAGCTGGGACAGGACTTTCGCGGCCATATCCTGTTCAAGCGAAACCATGAGAATGGCGGCTTTTCTGATGCCCTGTTGTAGAGTAATTTCTGCCATATAAATCAGACCTCAACTTTTAATCCATCTTTTGACTAAATTGGCGGCAACCCTCGGGTTCTTTTTGACCGTATCTTTAACCCATTCGCGCATCTGTGCGATTTTCATGTCGGGCGCGGGAATTGCGAGTTCGGGTATTTCAATCTGCGGCAATTCCGCGGGCGGTTCCATTTCTTTTTTGGCTTTTTCAAGTTCCTTCATGAGTTCGGTGGGCATTGATTTGCGTATGACGAATCTGTAACCGATGAAGAGCAGGGTGAGCAATATTGCCAGCAGGGCGATCTGGGGCCCGTATTTGCCGAGCATATCGGTAGCGGTTTCCACGCCGGACGGTTCCTGGAAAGTTTCGGGTTCAGGGAAGGACATTGCCGTGATGGAAATCTTTTCTTCATTATCCATGCCGCATATCCTCGCGACCTGCGTTTTCCATGTTTTGATATTTTCATCAAGCTGTGCCTGCGCGTTCTTTTTGTCAGCTGCTTTGCCGCCGGGCAGTAACAGCGCTTTTTCATACGGGACAACGATTGCGATGGAGGTGTCTTTTATCGTACCCGGAGGCACTTCGCTTTCCGTAAGCGTTTTGGGATAGACGTCAGATGTTTCCGTTTCCGAAGAGGATGTTTTCATGGGTATTTCGCCGCCTCCGGAAGACGGGTTTGTTACGGAAAGGGGCGAGGAAGGCGATGACTGGCCTACGAGCCCGCTCTTATCCGTCATTCCGGGTATGCCGCCGGTGCCGGCGCCCAGGACCGGTTCGGATGTTTCCGTGGAAGTGCTGTTTACTACAATGGCTACGTGTTCTTCGGAATGTATTTTTTGTTTGGTGAAATCCATTTTCAGGTTGACCTTGACTACCACGGGGAAAAACTGCGCGAAGAAAGATCTGACGCTGTCTTCAAGGAATTTTTCTTCCTTTCGTTTTATGTCAAGGTGTGTGGCGGACTGGAGCGCCATGTCGTCCTTGTCAAGGACGCTGAAGAGATTGCCGTCCGCGATAATGGCCACATCCTGCGGTTGCATGGAGCCGAACGCGTTCGCGACCAAATTGGCGATTGCGTTTACGTTTACGGCGGAAAGCGACATGCCGGGTTTCAGGGTAAGCATTACGGAGGCCGTTCCGTGGTCTTTATCTTCATTGAATATGAATGAATCCTGCGGTATTTTTTCAACGATTGAGGCGGTTTTGATGAACGGAAGCATCATAAGATAGCGCCTGAGTTCGCGCTTTTTGCTTACGAGAAGGCGCATATCGCGGCGGTCTTTGCTTTCCGCGAAGCTGTCGCCGAAGACCCATTCCCAGACGTCTTTGCCTTCGGGCAGTTTGCCTTCGCCGTAAAGTTCCAGGAGCAGTTTAGACCGTTCTTCGGAAGGCACGTAGAGTTTGCTTTCTTCCACCGAGTACGGGATCCTTTTTTCATCAAGGTATTTCTGGACTTCGGACGCCGCTTCGTAGGTCATTGTCTCCGGCGTAAGAGGCACAAGGCTGGGTTTGGAGCTCATGGACACGAGCGTGATTATGGTGGCGATGACGGCTACGCAGATGGTCCCGAGGATGAACTGTTGAGAGCGGTTCATTCCCTTGACGATGTCCCTTATCTGGTTGAACACTTGTCTGAAAAAATCCATATTATTTAACCCCTTTAATTAAAACGACTATACGCGCATACGCATGATTTCTTCGTACGCGTCAACGATTTTATTTCTAAGCTGGATCATCAGTTTGCTGGTGATTTCAGCCTTTTGCGCGGCGGACACGACTTCGGCGATATTGTCCGTTTTGCCGGTAACGAGGTCGGCGACCGAGGACTGGTATTCTTTCTGGACTTCATTATACTTGTCCATGTAATCCGACAGGATTTCCTTGAAGGATTTTCCGGATTCGGTCTGCCCTGTTGGAGCGGAAGGCGCCGGGGATATGGGCTGTATTGCCGCGGGTTTAATCGGTTGTATCTGGTCTGCCATATGGAACTCCTATTATAAAATCAGGCTAAAAGCCTTATTGTTGTTGAGAATAACTGTTTTGTCACTTCAAATGCCGTGGCGTTCATTTCGTACGCCCTTGCGGCTTCAATGGCGTCAACGAATTCAAAAAGCGGGTCTATGTCCGGGAATTTTACGTTGCCGTTTTCATCCGCGTCCGGGTGGTTGGGAATATGGCTCATCTTAAACGCGGGGAATTCCTTTATTTCCGACACCCTGACGCCCTGATTCGGCATGCCTTTCTCAGGCAGGCCCGTCTGGAACACCGCCCTCTTGGGTTTGTAGGGGTTGACATTGCCGAAGGCGTCTCTCGTGGATTCTATGTTCGCGTAATTATCCGCGGCCACGTTTAATCGCGCGCGCTGGGCGGTCATGCCGGATGTAAGGACGTCTAAAGTTGAAAACATATTATAATCTCCTGACTAAATTATTACTAAGTTGCTTTTTCAGCGATGGCGCTTTTCAGGGAATCAAAATTATTCCTCAGTAGTTGCACGAGCACGGAATAGTAAAGCGCGTTTTTTGCCAGCTTGGCGTTTTCCCTGTCAACGTCAACGTTGTTGCCGTTGTGGGACATCACGCCGGGTTCCGGGGATAGCACGGGATCAACCTTGAACTCGCCGGAGTTACTGGTGAAACCTCCGCCCGAGGCGCTTTCAAATTCCAGGTAGCCTACATCCCTTTTACTGCTTTCCTGCAGGGCTTTTTCAAGGTATTCCATGAACTCTTTTTCAGGCAGGTCAAGCGCCTTGAACCCGGGCGTTGTGGCATTTGCGATATTGTTGGCAATCACATTATGCCTCTGATAAGAAAAAGAAATCGCTTTTTCCAGTAAAGGAATATTGCCTTTGCTGAAGATTGAGTTAATCATAACTAATCCTTCTAAATACTTGCCAGTTATTGCATTTGCAGGCCGAGACCCGCGGCCAATGGTCAGTGATCGGTGAAAAAGGTCATAAATTCAGTGGTAGTGACAGTGGAAAAAGATGAACTGAAGATGTTGACCACTTATCACTAATCACTGACCACTATACAGTTATGCAACCTGCGTGCCAAAAATACAGTTTTCGTGTTTTTGGCGCCACGTAAGGCATAACATGTTTATTTTCAGTTGGTTATAGCAGAAATCGCATTTCAGTCACGGGTGCGGATTCCTGCAGAGAGCGGTTTTTGGCAGAAAATGCCGGGGTATTCGGCACTTTTTGCCGTGTTAAATCAGTTAAGAGCGCTAAGCTCTTTTAACCACGAAGCACACGAAGTGCACGAAGAGCGGCTCGTGAAACTCGTGATCTTCGTGGTAGAAAGCGCTATGACGACGGCTAAATTAGCCACGAATAAATACGAACATCGGAATCTTGTGAGCCTCAGCGGTCCTGCGGCTACAACTGGCCACCGGTCACTGTCCACTGGTTACGGCCTCCGGTTCCCGGATCCCAGGATTACGGCGTTAATTTTTTTATTTTATCTCTCAATGAGCGCTCGGATATGCCGAGGGCCTTGGCTGTCTTTACACGGTTGCCGTTGAAACTCTCAAGGGCATTTTTAATGGCAATGAGTTCTATTTCTTCCAGCGATTGGATAGCGGTATCGGATTGCGCGGCAACGCCTTGAGGCGGAGTTTTTTTCAACATGCATGACAAGTCTGCGGCGTTAAACTCCGCGGCATCCGCCGGGGCAAGCAGGTGCAATCGTTCAATGATATTAGCCAATTCGCGCACGTTTCCCGGCCAGGGGTAGTTCATGAGCGCCATTTCAGCGTCATGGTTAAAGGATTTTGCCTTGCGCCCGGATTTCTGCGCAATTAACGCGCAGAAATGCTGTGCGAGTTCCGGTATATCTTCCGCGTGTTCCTTCAGCGGCGGCAGGTGTATCGGCACCACATTCAGCCTGTAAAAAAGGTCCTGCCTGAACTTGTTATTCTTAATCGCGTTTTCCAGGTTCCTGTTGGTAGTGGCGATAATGCGGACATCAACGGTTTTTGAGAATGAACTGCCGACCTTTTCAAAGTTTTTTTCCTGCAGTACCCGGAGCAATTTTGCCTGCAGTCCGAGGTCAATTTCACTGACCTCGTCAAGCAGGAGGGTGCCTTTATCCGCCAGTTCAAATCTGCCTTTGCGGGTCCTGTCTGCTCCGGTAAAGGCGCCTTTTTCATGGCCGAACATTTCGCTTTCAAGCAGGCCTGCTGAGAGCGCGGCGCAGTTGACAGCGAAAAATGGCTTATCACGGCGGTTGCTTAGCGCGTGAATGGTTCTTGCGAAGACCTCCTTGCCTGTGCCGCTTTCGCCCGTTACAAGCACGGTGGAACCGGAATCGGCAATCTTTTTTGTCTGTTCGTATGCATCGCGCATGACCTTGCTCTTGCCGAGTACAAGCTTATAATCAGCCGTATCCGACAATTGCGCCCGCAGTCGTTCGTTTTCGCTGATAATGTTATAATGGTAAATAGCCTTTGTCAGCACGATTTCAAGCTGTCCAATGCTGAACGGTTTGGCTATATAATCAAACGCGCCTTTTCTTACCGAATCAAGCACGGTTTTTACGGATTCCGCGTCTTTTACCGCGAAATGCGCGGTGATTATGACAACGGGCACGTCGGGCGCTATTTTTTTTAGTTCCTCAAGCACTTCCAACCCGTGCATGACCGGCATTATCAGGTCGCAGAATACGCAATGGTAAGTCTGGGTCTTGAATGATTCCAGGGCGTCCGGGCCGTTTGAAAACGTGCTTACGGAGAAGCCGAGTGTTTTAAGGGAATCCGCCAGGGCGTCCCTTAAAGAATCTACATCGTCAATAACAAGGATGTTATACATAGAAAATACGGGATTATGGGGTTACGGAGTTACGGGGTTATGGAGTAGGGGTGAACCCATATGTTCACCCTGTTAAAGAGTTCAATTTTTCAGCGGGAGTATAACGGTAAAGACCGCGCCTTTTTCCGGGTTATTCCGGCCTTCAATGGAGCCCTTATGGGCTTCAATAATCCTGTGGGCTATCGCGAGCCCCAGGCCGGTTCCTTTGGATTTATTCGTAAAAAACGGCGTAAACAATTTATCGGAGGCATCGGCGGAAATGCCGCACCCGTTATCCGAAATGGACACCGAGGCTTTGGCATTGTCCATCGTTGCCGCGATGGCTATAGAGCCGTTCTTATCAACCGCCTGCGTGGCGTTAAGGATAATATTTAAAAATACGCGTTGAAGCATATATTGGTCAGCGGAGATATCCATGCGGCCGTCCTGAAATTTTGTTACGACGGAAATATTCTTGTTTTCAATATGCCTTGCGGCGAGCGCGAGGGATTCGTTTATTACGGCGCGGAGGTCGCAAGGCGCGAAGGCTGGGTTTATTTCCCCGGCAAACGAAAGTATATCTTCCACGGTCGCGTTAAGCGTGTGGATGGCGGAGATTATCTTATCGGTTACGCCGGCGGAATCGGCGTCATCGGCAAGCCGGCGCTGGAGCATGGACGAATATAGCTCAATGGTGGCAAGGGGGTTTCTTATCTCATGCGCCACGCAGGCGGCCATTTCGCCGATGACAGCAAGTCGGTTCTTCCGGCTGAGTTCCTTTTCCAGGCCGACAACTTTTGCCTGGAGGAGCTGATTGCTCTTTTCAAGCTCCGTGGACGTCCTTATAAGAACCGGAATCGTTTCCTTCAGGAAATTAATGTCTTCAAGCTGTTTGCCGGATAAATTCTCATTCATATTAACGAAATATGAAATATGAAAAATGAAGGACGACGTTCGGGTCTCGACTCCCGGATCTCGGACATCGGCCCTCAGGCAACGTCCTTTCGTCTTCCTTTTTCATTTTTCATCCTCGTTCGTTTAAACGGGCCACGGGAAACGGGTCACGGGCCACGGACTACGGCTTCTGTTTCTTCATATTTGCGTAGGCTGACGCGGCCTTTTTGGCATTTATAATCTTATCAAGTTCCGAGGAGACGGTTGTTTTTGATTTTTCGGCGAGGGCTACGCATTTATTTTCTTCTTCCATAAGCCGTTTATGGGCTTCGGTTATTTTATCAAGCAGGGCGTTTACCGAGGCGCGCTGTTCTTCGGGCGCGGAATTCGCGGTTTCCAGCCACTGTTGTTTCAGCGAGGCAAGCGCCTTGCTGTCAACGTCTATTTCCACGAAGAGCGAATTCTTTTTTTCAAGCAAAGGCATAAGCTGGTTGAAGTTGCCCTGCTGGAACAGCAGGTATTGTTCCCCGGCGGTCTTAAGGAGTTCATCGTAATTATTCAGTATTTTTGTCAGGGACCGGCAGAGGTCTTCAAACAGCGGCATAACCTATTCTCCTCCAACCAAAAGAGTAAGGTCATCCAGTTCTTTTTTCCAGCGCAGGAAGCTCGGGCTGTTGGCGTTTTCAGGGGATGCGTTTGTGAATTTTTCGTAAGCGAACAAGGCGAGTTCTATGTTTTTTTGCGCGTCAGCGGTGCGGTTAAGGGAATAATAGCATTTAGCTTCCTGTATAAGCGCCCATAGCATTTCGGGCTGGGAATTGAATTTTTTCCAGGCCGTTGAATACGTGTTCGCGGCGTTCGCATAGTCCTGCAGGTTGAAGAATGCGTCGGCGATATTAAAATAGGAATTCCTGTTCATCTCGGAATATCCGGGGTAAGAGGCGATGGGTATGCCGTCCCGGCCGTCCAATTTTCCGGTCTCTATGGTGTTGTAATAATCGGCGATGGCGTTTTTCCAGTCCTGTTTGAGCGAGTATGACTGGGCGCGGTGGTAATACGCGGAAAAAGTGTTTTCCGGGTCATCGTTTTTATAGCGCGTGATGGCCTCGGACAGCGTAAGAACGGCGCTGGAGATGTCGTTTGTTTTCTTTTCAAAATTTGATGACTGCAGGAGCGCTCTTTTATAATAAAGTTCTCCGAGTTTGAAGATGGACAATTTCCATTCCGGCGTGAGCGGCGAGAACAAAGTGGAACTGCTCAGTATGTTCAGGAACGCCTGTTCGGCGTTATCAAGGTTACCGGAGAGCATTATGGAATGGGCTTTTTCGTAATAAGACATGTAGCCGTACGGAGGCGTATAGGGATAAAACGTGATATTTTCGTCAAAGGTTTTGATGGCCTCGCTGTATTGGCCGAGTTTTTGATAACACATGCCGAGCTTATAGTATGCTTCAGTCCTGTTAAGCGGAAAATGAGTGCTTATGTATTGTTTGAATACGCCGGCCGCCGGGGAGTAGGCCTCTGCCTGATAGAGCGAATCGCCGGCGGACCACAGATGGATATTGGACGCGGGCGCGGCGGGAGCCGCCTTATAGGCGCTGATAAATGCCTTTGCGGTTTTGACATAGAATCTTTTTGTCACATTGCGGAGGTCCATGTAATCGCTGGTTATGCCGGACTTAATGGTGGCGCTGTATTCCCTTTCATGCAATTTTGATACGTTAAGGTAAGTCCTGCCGAGGAGCGCGTAATTATCCTGCGAAGGGTCAACGGACGTAAGTTTTTCAACCGTATTCATTATTCGCAGGAGCGTTTGCCGCGAATCCATAGTCGGCAGAATGGCGTCAATTTTGGCGCGGAAGTCTTTTATGAAATCATCGCGGCCCGCGGGGAGTTTTTTAATTTTCTGAAAGGACGACTCGTAAAGTTCAAGCGATTTTTCAATGAGGTTATTTTTAAAGTAAATATCGGCGAGCTTAAGAGTTGCCAGAAACTGGTATTCGTTGGGAACCTTGCTTCCGGCCAGAAGGGCCTCAAAGCAGGTATAGGCGTTGGGATAGTCGTTATTGCCGATGTAGGCAAGGCCGAGCGCAAAAGAGAGTTCTGGGAAGGCTTCCTTGTCGGAGTTACGGGGAAGGACGGGTTGCAGAAGCGCGATGGTATCGGCGAAATTGCCGGTTTTTATAAACAGGTTGGCGATTCTCAGCAAGGCGGTTTTGTTGTTTTTTTCAAGTTCAAGGATGTTCAAATAGCAAATGTACGCGTGGTTAAGGTTGAAATCAGCCCGGTTGATATTTTCGGAAATGGCGCCTTCAACGAGCAATTTGGCTATTTCTTCCTGCACGCCCGCGTTTTTATCATAGGCGGCGAGGGCTTTTTTTATCTTATCCAGTCTTTCTTGCACGGCCGCATCGGCGTCTTCCGCTTTTTCAAATGTAGGCAGAGGGAGCAGGCTGATGCATTCGGCAATCTTAAGGTTAAAAAGCCTTTCATTCGGATAATACTGCTGGAACCTTTTGAATTCCGCGAGGGCCTGGGTTGGATTGCCGGAATCCTTGATTTTCTCAATGGAATCCATTATAGCGCCGGACATTTCCGGGACAAAAAAATCGTTTTTGATTGCGGATTCAAACATGCCAAGATTAGATTGGAGCGCGTTGGCCGAGGGCATGGTTTCCGCGAATTCCTGTTTATAAGCCGTTAATGCCATAAGGCCCTGGATTTCGCCTGTGAACTTATTGCGGGGGAAGCGGGCGATGAAATCAGCGCCTTCTTTCATGGTGTTGACATAATCGTTAAGCATGTAAAGCTGGCGGATTTTATCGGCTTCAAAGGCGTAGACTTTTTCGTAACGCCCTTTAGACGGCAGGAATAGCGGGACGAGGAGCACGGAAAGAATTGCGAATACAAAGGTAGACACCTGCCAGTGTACTGCGCATTTTCGCGCGAACGATGCAAATGTAGGAATAGATTCAATTAAAGGCATAATATTAAAGAAATACTTTTCGTCCTGGTCGTTTTGCTGCTGAATAACGAAACGACGATACGGATTTTGCCACAGCCCTTCGCTCTGCTCCCTTCGGCACCTCAGGATTGCGACAGGATAAAAGAGCACAGAGACTACGGAGAACGCAACGAATTAGACAGGGACTTAACGAGACTCTAAAGAGATACGACGACGAAACTACAATAGGTATTTTCGACGCTTGCGTTTACGTACGCTCTTAAAAATCGTTTTACGTTCTGTGACCTCTGTGGCAAATCGGCACAGTTAAGGGTTTTTGATTTCTTCCTTATCAAGCATTTCCTTAACTTCCTGGAGCGTATGATGGCGCTTAAGGCGTTCAATTTTTGCGAGCCGCTGGAACACCAGTTCCGGATATAAACGGTGCCCGGATTTCGTGCGTTCGGCCTCGGAAATAAGGCCGAGCATGGTATAGTTATGCAGGGTTTGGCGCGAGATACCCGTGTAGTGGATGATTTCGCCGATCTTAAAAAGTTTAACGGGAAGCACCACTCCCGTAGCGGCGAACGCAAGATGCCCGTCTTTCTGTTCAACCTCGGATTCAGCTTGATTTTTTTTCATTATTCAATCCCCCGAAATAATTTAAGATTTACGCAGAGAACAACGTTTTTTGCCACGAAGACACGAAGGACGATTATTCCTGTCACTACGATGACTGATAAGCGATAGCTTTCCCGGCAATTTTTGTGACTTCTTGGCAAATCCTTTGTTACTTTATATTTTATAAAGTATAAAGTATAAAATTAAGAGGAATTTGTCAAGTAAAATTTTGCATTTCATGAAAAATTTATTTTGCATAACATGTTGAATTGCAGTCTGTTGTGAGACGTGTGTAGAATTTTGAAAAATTATCGGAAGTTCCGATAATACGAAGGAGGAAAAACGAAAAATGAAGAATGAAGGACGATACGAAAGAATGATAGAATGGCAGGATGATAGAATGTTTTGTAAAAATCTTAATTTTTAAATTCAAAATCTTAAATTTTAATGCCTGCCCCTTATCGTTTGAAAACCTGTAAAACTCGTCGTTTTCCGTGTATTCTGTGTGTTCTGTGGTAAAAAATTATCGTCGTTTCGTCTTCGTGTGCATTCGTGTGTATTCGTGGCTAATCAGCCGTCCCGCCGTCAAATTACACAGAACCGCACAGATTACGACGAAGGAGGGAGTACTCTGTTGGGATTTAATGACTGGATGATTTGCGATTTAATGATTGAGACGTGCAACGCGTAATCGTTTACCCTGAGGCGGCCCGAAGGGTAAATCATCAAGTCATCCAGTCACCAAATCATTAAATTTCCGAAAGGTTTCGTCGTTCAGTCGTTTACTCGCAGTTGTCAATCTGCCTAATCTGTTGCTAAAAAAAAACGGCCTGCCCGCTTTTTCAAGCAGACAGGCCGTGTAAAATTTGCGTCTATGAACGCCGCGTCAATTACTTGCCGCCTCTGGAGGATTTGGCTTTCATCTTGGCGCCGAACATTTCTGCGCTCTTATAGTATGAACCGGTCTTGTAATACCAGTTGTCATACTGGGTGAACGTGAATTTCACGCCCGGGTCTTCGTTAAGAACCTGGACATTATCAATCGTCCAACCGCGATAACCGTTATACAGTCCGTCATTCGAGGTAAAGTAGAATCTTACCTGGATCACGTGGCCTGCAAACGGGTCAAGGTTGACTGAATAGTTCAGCCACACCGGTACCGCGTCAACGCCGCCCGAAGAATAGTTCGTGTAAGCGACCTGGCCGCCGTACGGGGGTTCGCTTTCCGGGTTCAGGTTGAACAACGTGTTCCAACCGGCATTGGGGTAATTAGTAGTAGCAGTGTCTATTGTATAGTTGTTGGTATCTGAATAGATATCAACCGTGCCTGCATCGTCAACCACTCTGACCTGGACGTACATCTGGTCATACTGGCCGCCTGCGCAATCAACGCTTTCGGTTTCAAACCATGATTTGAAAGCGAGTTTCGCGTTGGCGAAATCGGTCAGGTCAATAAGCGGGGATGTCAGGTAACCTTCGTTACCGCCGCTCGGTGATGTGCCGCCGTTATTGGCATAATTGGAATACTGCAACGCGTTCGTTTCAGTGGTATCCAGCGTGCCGTCTCCGCTATAAAGCGGCGTATCCGCGCCGATGAATGTGCCTGTGGCGTCTTCACCGTACCAGAATACTGTTGTGCCTGTTGAAGGAGCAAGCAGTGTTACGGAAGCGGTAGAGGCGGTGTCTGTAACAGTGACAATAAGCACGTCGCCTGCATCAATCGTTCCATTACTGTTCGTATCGGTAAAGGACGAAATCGGCAGTTCGTTACTTCCCTGGGAATCCGACAGATATATGGTGTCATCAAGCGTAAACGCGTTGTCATAGTTCCAGTCATAAACATAGCCCCACGCGTCAGCCGTGCTGTCACCATTGGTATCCAGGGTTAAATCCCCGTAACCATAGTTGTTTGTGATGGTGAGGACAACAAAATCCTTGTCAATCTTCGGTTCGTCCGGGTATTCAACGAGCGTGCTTACAATGTAAGGCAGTACTGCGATTGAATTCGGATTTGTGACTGTGTGCCACAAACCGCTTGCATCCCAATCTGACGCGTCGGCTTCAAAGTCCCAGTCATAAGTGACCGCGACTGCAATGGGGTCAAGGGCGAAATTGACTGTTACGGTTTGGTTGGCTACCAATGTGCCTACAGCATCCGTAGGAGAAGGCGAGAAATCGTCTGCCTGTGCCTTGATTGTCAGCAATCCGCTGAGAATCGGGTCAACGTCTTCAAACGTATAAACGCCGTTAGCATCCGTTACCGCTGTCATAACTGCGGTGTTGATGCCTGATGCGGGCAGATAGATGTTCTTTACGAGAACCATTGATGTCGGGTCGCCCTGCAGATCAATATCCGCAGTTGCCGAACCGCTGAACGGTATGCTGTTAATCGTCCATGAAGCAGTTACGCCGAATGTCAGCGTAAGTGTATCTTCAAGGTAGGATGTGCCGGGCGTAAAATCCTGGATAATCGCGCCGAAGTTATCGGTCACGAAGTTTGTAAGGGCGTTGTAGAAAACCAGGTCGCCGCTGGATATCGTTGTTTCCGGAACAATGAAATAGGTAGGCAGATCGTTACTGTCCGTACCATTGGCGGTAACGCCGGCGTATGTTCCGTGCAAACTGGCTGTCCATTCAAAAGTTGCATTCTGTCCGGCTGTTGCAAAGAAGAAACCGACATTCTGGCCGCCCCAGATATTGACTGTTCCCAAATTGGCCGTAAGCGAGCCGGTCATATTGATCTTGCTCTTGTCAAAGATGACTTCAAACGAACCCTGTGAGATTTCCGTCAAGGTTGCGCTTTCGTCCACCGCGGTAACCTGCAGGTCGTAAATGCCTGAGAAATCCGCAGTAGCGTAGTTCGTAAGAACTGATAGGAGAAGTTCATCGTTCATGACAAAGTTCATGCTTTCCGAGCCCATGCCGTGTTTAATGCTGACCCACGTAGTTTCGTCCGGTTTCTTGAAATCCCAGTAATAATGCGTGTCGGGATTCATGCCTACCGCGACGCCCGTTACTACGTCACCGCCGTCGGTGGTGTATTCAATCGATTCAACGGATGTTAATACGGACGGGTTCTTCATGGTGACTATTGCGCCTTCAATGGGCGAACCATTGGCGGAATTCGTTACCGTTCCCGATACCGTGGCCGTTGTTGAAATCGGAGCAAGGGCGAAATTCAGGGCGTAATCTGTTACGTTATTTTCCACAGTGACAATTGAATAATCTTCAAAGAAACTTTCCGCTTTGACAAGAAGGCTTACGCTGGGTGAGTCAAACGGGATTGTCAGTGTGATGGAATATGCACCGTCCGTGCCTGACATGACGAATGTTTCATTGGCAAATACCAGTGCATTCTCAATGGCGTTATCGGACGTGTCTTTTACAGTTCCTGTAATGGTGATTGTCGGATCAACTATCACGCTTTCATAAGCGAATACAAAAGGATAAAGCACATTCAGATAGACGCCGCTTGCGGATGCGAGGTTGTATGAACCGTTGCCGCCGTTGGCTGTCGGATTGAATTCCACCTGTGCGTCTCCTGCTTTCGTCCAGGTCTTATCACTGTTATCCGTCATGTCATAATACCAGAGTGACAGTGTAACAAGTCCCTGGGAAGCGAGGTTATTCAGTGTTTCAGCGTCTTTGTCGCCGAGCACTTTTGAGGATCTCGGGGTAATCATGTTCTTGGTTGGATCGGTTGTGTTCCAGCCGATTTCAGTTAGAGTGGCCTTTTTGCCGTTATCAGACCTTACGAAGCTTACATCCGCTCCGCCGCAGACCGTTCCGGTTACGCCGTGGTCTTCGCTGTTGACCGCGGGCGGTACGTTCGGGTTGGTGTAAGGCGTTACGCTGACTGCAATGTCCTGTGTAAGCGACATTGATTCAATCGTAATGCTTGTGCTTCCATCTGAAGACGTGACAACCTTCGGAGCAGCTTTCTGTGACTTTGACGCGCTTGCGATAAGTTCCACGCTATTCGAGTCCAACTGTTGAAGGAAGAGATAAAGGGTTGTCGCCGTTGACAGGTCCACCGTTGCCGAAGCTTCGGTATAATTCGGGGCGTCAACCGTTACGAGAGCCGTAGCGCTCGGGGACACGTTGACTGCGAAAATACCGCTTGAATTGGTCGTGGACGAGGCCGTGCCGATAGCGATATCAGCGCCGGAAAGAGGCAGAAGCGTGCTCGTGCCTTCCATTTTGAACAACATGCCCGTAAGGGATACTGTTGTTCCGGAACCGCCGCCGGTTGTGCCACCGCCAGTCGTGCCGCCACCCGTGGTGCCGCCGCCTGTGGTGCCGCCGCCAGTCGTGCCGCCGGTCGTTGTGTCAGTAGTCGTAGAACTACTGCCGCCGCCGCCACCGCAGCCTACTGCGCCAATGCCTACGGCAATGGCAAACAATACCAGGCTCAGTGCCATAGTATGCTTTCTAAGCATAAAAACACCTCCATAGAAAAAAGTTACGTCCGTTGATCCAACATTGATTAACAGACAATGGTTAAACGTTAAATCCCTAAGTAAGAATATTATACCCTACAAAACGCGAAAAGTCAAGGCAATTATAAAGTTTTTTTTTGTAACACTGGTAAGGCGAAGGAAGCAGGGAGAAGACAGACCGGACGTCCGTGGCCCGTTTAAACGGGAACCGGGCAACGGGAACCGGGTGACGTCCTCTCTCCTTCGTCGTAATCTGTGCGGTTCTTTGTAGTTTGACGGCGGGACGGCTGATTAGGGACAATGGAGTTAAGGGGGCAGGCATCAAAATTTAAGATTTTAGATTTGAGAATTAAGATTTTCTAAAACATTCTATCATCCTGCCATTCTATCATTCTTTCGTTCCGTCCGTCCTTCATTCTTCATTTTTCGTTTCGGCATCAGACGCCGTCAATATGCGCGGTATGAACATCAGGCCTTTTACCACCTGCTGGGAGATGTCGTTTACCATTACGGTTATCGGTTTTGCGCCGGTGTCCGTGAGTTTCATTATCCAGAACAGCACCGCTAATCTTGCCACGGAGGTCCACAGGAACAGTATCTGTTGGTAGCACATCCCGGCTACCTGCACGTTATAAGACTGGATGATGCTCGCCAGGCTTCCTGCCAGCATCGCTGAACTTGCCGCGGCTACGTTGGCAAAACAGGAGAATATCGCGTAATAGACCTCTTTTCCCCTCTGGGGCGAAACGCCAAGAAGCATATTGAATAAGGCCAGTTCAAGTCCGCCCCATATAATCCCCGATGAAATGTAGTCCCACCATATAGGCAGGGTAAAGCCACGCCTTGCAATAATATACATCAGCGGATGGAATACCCCGAAATAAACTGTAAAAAGCATGACGGGCTTGTTGCCGTATTTCTGAATCAGCCTTCCCCATATAGGTATGAAGATAATTCTCGCCACCTGCGAAGCCAAAGACATCAGGGCTATGCTTTTGTAAGTCAACGACAGGTTCTCTATCTGGAACGCGCCCCAGAACGGCCCCGCAAATCCGTTCAGAAAACCCCATAATACAATAAAGAGCAGGAGATTATTGAAGTTTTTATCCTTCCTGTATTCCTTCCAGCTGAAAGGTTCCTGCGCCGGAAAGGTCTGTTGCGCCGGTTCCGGCTGTCTGAGTATGAAAAAAAGCGACATAAGAGACGCTATAGCTCCGGCAATGAACAGGATTGAAAGCCCGACGAATTCCAGCGTCTTAAACGAATTGCCGAATAGATCCATTATCTTATCCGTGAACGGGAAGATATCCATGAAAAATTTCCCGATGCCTTTTGACATGTCCAGAACGTGGCTCGGGTCGTTTTTGTCCAATTGGAAATTCGCAATGAAGTACCCTGCCGCGAGGGTTATGACGAATGAGACTATGGTAACGTACATGTTTCGCCGGCCGAAATAGGTTGAACGGACTTTTTCAGGCACCAGGTCGCTCATCCAGCTTGTCCAGACGTTGCCGCTTATAGCGAGGCTTGCCCAGCTGATTCCGTAGATGATGAAGAAAATCATGAGTGCCGTGGATTTTACGAAAAAGCACGGTATGAAAGGCACGGTTATCCAGATAAACCTTGATACGATGCCTGTGACGGCGGTGACATTTTTCCTGCTGGATATCCTGCTGAGGAATACCGACGTGAAGACCGGTATGATGTTTACGAGCGGCGGAATGGCGGCCAGGAGCCCGTAATGGAATTCATTCGCGCCTAACAGGATGATGAACCCCAGCGGGTAAATGCCGCCGGTGAGCGCCATGTGCACGGTCGCGAAACATCCTTCAATAGTTGATATCTTTAACCCGTAACGGGTATCTGTTTTCTTTGTGGACATAACCTTAATATAACGATTTAAGATGTAAGATTGAAGATATAAGGTAATACTTAAGCTATTTGAAGTAATTCCCCCCTCCCTTGATGGGAGGGGGCATAGGGGGAGGGTGAAAAACATTTTCCCCCTTTCTCTGTCCCTCTCCCGCAAGGGGAGAGGGGATTACTTCAAATGACTTAAATCTTACATCATAGATTTGTTTTCTTTGGTTACGGCTGGTTTGTTTTGCCTTATCTTACACTTACACTTTTTCTTTACAAAAAGAATCGTTAATGTTTAAATAGTTTTAATATGTAACTTCTACGTTTTTAGCCACGAGGGCACGAAGACACGAAGGACGCATGTTTCAGTACAATGATTGACATTCGGCATTCTTTATGTAAATCTTCATGCCTTCGTGGCAATATATATAGTGGTTGATTTTTATTTTTTAGGAGTATTTTTTATGGCAGTCGCAAGGGTTTCAGAAATAGTAGCTTCTTCTTCCAAGGGTTTTGATGATGCCGTTAAGGAAGGGTTCCATCGCGCATCCAAGACCTTAAGGGGCATCACCGGCATTGAAATCACAAAGTTTCAGGCCAAGGTCGAAGGCAATAAGCTGAAAGAATACCGCGTTCATATGAATGTAACGTTCATATTGGAAGATTAAGTCTGAGGTTTACACCGTGATCCGTTTAAACGGGAACCGGGCACCGGGTCACGGGAAACGGAAATCAATCCACCCAGTAATTCGGCGCTTCCTTGGTTATAACGACGTTATGGGGATGGCTTTCTTTCAGGCTGGCCGTGGATATCTTGACGAAGCGCGCCTTTTCGCGCAATTCTTCGATATTCTTCGCGCCGCTGTAGCCCATGCCTGCTTTGAGGCCGCCGATTAACTGATGCACAAAATCAGACAACGGGCCCTTGGACGGCACCAGGCCTTCTATTCCTTCGGGTACGAGTTTTGAGCGTTCTTCAACGCTTGACTGCTGATAGCGGTCTTTACTGCCTTTTTCCATCGCGTCAATGGAGCCCATGCCGCGGTATGCCTTATAAGACCTTCCTTTATATATAATGGATTCTCCAGGGCTTTCATTCGTACCGGCAAACAGGCTTCCTATCATCACGCTGTTTGCGCCTGCGGCAATGGCCTTGGTGATATCGCCCGAATGCGTAATGCCGCCGTCGGCTATAACGGGTATCTTGTATTTTTCCGCGGCGAGCGTGCATTGGTAAACCGCGGTAATCTGCGGGACGCCTACGCCGCTTATGATTCTCGTGGTGCATATGGAACCGGGCCCTATGCCGACCTTTATCCCGTCGGCGCCGGCTTTTATCAATTCTTCGGCGGCTTCATTCGTGGCAATATTGCCGGCAATCAATTCTATGCCGAATTTCTTTTTTATTTCTTTTATTGTTTCAATGACGTTTTTGCTGTGGCCGTGCGCCGTATCCACGACGATGACATCCACGTCGTTTTTTACGAGTTCGGAAACCCTGTCATAATCATGCACGCCGACTGCGGCTCCGACTCTCAACCTGCCGCGGCCGTCCTTGCAGGCGTTCGGATATTGCAGGAGCTTGTTTATATCTTTGATTGTTATCAGCCCTTTTAATTGGAAGGCCTTGTCAACCAGCAGTAATTTTTCAACCTTTGCCTGATGCAGGATCTGTTTGGCCTGTTCAAGCGATGTCCCGAACGGCGCCGTTATAAGGTTGGTTTTGGTCATTACGTCGGCTATTTTCTTGCTGTCATCCTTCTGGAATCGCAGGTCCCTTATGGTAAGTATGCCGACAAGTTTCTTCCTGTTGTCAAGGACCGGTATGCCGGAGATATGGTGGTCGTTCATTATTTTTTTCGCGGTCCTGATGGTTTCGTCGGGCGGGAGCGATATGGGGTCAAGTATGATTCCGTTGGCGGACCTTTTTACTTTCATAACCTCCCGCGCCTGGTCAACGACAGGCATGTTTTTATGGACGATGCCTATGCCGCCTTCCTGGGCGAGGGCTATGGCGAGCCGGGAATCCGTTACGGTATCCATGGCCGCGGATACGATAGGTATGTGCAGGTTTATATTTTTGGTCAGGCGCGTCATGGTGCCGATCTGGGACGGCACGATGTCGGATTTGTTCGGCACTATCAGGACGTCGTCAAAGGTAATCCCGTCACCTATGAATTTGTCTTTCATATATAAATCCTTTCGTAAGAAGTTCAGGGGATAAAAAAACGTTTTTTAGCCACAGAAAACACAGAGAGCGCAGAGAACTATGGCTCGTAATTCGTGGCAAAAATGTCATCGTTATTCCTCCGTGATCTCTGTGCGCTCTGTGGTTTCGTAATCGTCCGCCGTCCTTCATTATTCATTTTTCATATTTCATTTTTTACTTATATCTTCGCAGTGTCTCAAACGGGTCTTCCATTTTTATTATAACCGGGCTGGCTGACGCCTGGAAGGCCGCGGTTATGGCGGTTCCGATGTCTATAAAAGCCTTTTGTTGTTCCGCATTAACGAGCGATTCGTAAGCGACAATGCGTTTCATTTCCGCGGTTTCAAGGCAGATGGCCTTGGAAACATCCATGGCCCTGGAGGTTTTTTCCGCGGCGGGCATGTCAAAGAAACCGTTATCCCGCATGATTTCCAGCAATCTCGCGGAAAATTTTATGTCCATTACGGATTCCAGCGGCGCGCCGAGATTCTGGAGCGGGTTTCGGGCGTACATGTGTTTATTAAGCCAATCCTGCGTCTGCATTACTATAATGGCGCTCGTGTAGGGATTTTCGGGTTTTGTAAATGTCTGCGGGGTGGCTCCGGCGAGTTTGTTGTTATAATACGAAATCCTTACGTATTTCGGGTTTATTTCCGGAGCGGCGCCGGAAGTTGACGCGCAGGAGGCGCAGAGTATTGACAGCGCGAAGGCAAATGCGATGCCCCGCCAGTTCTTCGTTCCCGGTATCCTGAAAAATACGTTGAAAAAATTCATTACTGTAACCGCATTTTTTCCATTAGGGTCGTATATTCATTCCAGAAGCCGTGTATTTTCACGCCGACTTCGTTTATGTTTACGGTGTATTGTTCTTTTTGCATGCGAAGTTTTACGTCAACCGTATTGCTTTTGAGCGTTTTTGAGCCGACCGTTATGCGGATGGGCATTCCGATGAGGTCAGCGTCCTTGAATTTGACTCCCGCGGACACGTCGCGGTCGTCCAGGAGCACGTCAATGTTCATGCCCTTCAATGTCTCGTATATGCCGTTGGCCGCGGCGGCTATTTTTTCGTCTCTCGGATTTATGGCGGAAATTACCGCCTGAAACGGCGCCAGATTAGGCGGCCAGATAATGCCGTCCTGGTCATTGAAAAGTTCCAGCGCGGAGGCGATAATCCTGTTTACGCCTATTCCGTAACAGCCCATTATTATCGGGTGCGATGCGCCTTTTTCGTCCAGGTACAGGGCGCCGAGTTTCTGGGAATATTTCGTGCCGAGTTTGAATATATGCCCTATTTCAATGCCGCGCGAAATAGAAAGGGTGCCGTCGCATTTAGGGCACTTGTCGCCGGTAACGCATACGCGCGCGTCAACGAATTGGGCCGGAGTGAAGTCGCGGTCAAGATTGACATTGGTTAAATGCGTATCCGCTTTGTTTGCGCCGGTGACGAAATTTTTCAGCGCCTTTACCGAATGGTCCGCGATAACGGTCATTTTCAATCCGACCGGCCCGGAGAATCCAAGGGGGCCGCCGGTGGTTTTTTCTATGGTTTCCTTATCGGCCATGGCGATATTGGCCGTATTAAGGATGTGCGCGAGTTTGGTTTCATTGACGTCATGGTCACCCCTGACAAGCACTGCAACGGGTTTGCCGTCCGCGACATAAATAAGCGTTTTGACAAGTTTCATTGCGGGCACTTTCAGGAATTCCGTAACCGCGTCAATGGTGGATTTGCCCGGGGTTAAGACGGATTCGCTTGCTTTCAGTGGTTCCTGTTCTAAAGATTGCGGGGGCCGGCATTCGGCCTTTTCCATATTGGCGCTGTAGCGGCATTTGCCGCAGGAAACAAGCAGGTCTTCGCCGGATTCCGCGGGGATCATGAATTCCAGGGACGTATCCCCTCCCATAAGTCCGGAATCCGCCAGTACTATTTTATATTTCAGTCCGCAACGGTCAAAGATACTGCTATAGGCCTTATACATCGCGTCAAAGCTCTTATCAAGTCCGCCTTTTGAGGTGTCAAACGAATAGGCGTCTTTCATAAGGAATTCCTTACTGCGTATGACGCCGAAGCGCGGGCGTATCTCGTCGCGGAACTTGGTCTGTATCTGGTATAGGTTGATAGGCAGTTGTTTATAAGACGAAATCTCATTGCGTACGATATGCGTAACGACCTCTTCGTGCGTAGGGCCGAGGACCATGATTTTGCCGGTCCTGTCGGTGAATTTGCACATCAGAGGGCCGAAGGCGTTAAAGCGTTCGGATTCAATCCACAGTTCCGACGGCTGGAGCACGGGCATAAGAATTTCCTGGGCGCCGGCGCGGTTCATTTCCTCGCGTACGATGTTAATGGCCTTGTTTAAGACCTTGAAACCTGCGGGCAGGTAGTTGTAGATGCCGGAACCGAGTTTTCTTATAAGGCCGGCGCGGATCATCAGCTTCTGGCTGATAGTATCCGTTTCGGAAGGGTCTTCTTTTAATGTGGGAATAAGATAATTGGACCAGCGCATTTAATGAAAAACTTCCTAAAAAAGCGTAAATCTATAATCCGGCAATTATATCAAAAAAAACGCGGTATGCAAGAAAAAAAGGATGACGAAGGTAACCCGTCAGTAAACTGTGGCATTTCAATATGTGATTTGTGATATAAAACAAATAAAAGCGTATAGTAGCCCAGCCATTTATGGCTGGGTTTGTATGTCAAAAGCCTAACATATACGCCATTTATGGCGTTATGTTAAGGGTATGAATGCCCTTTATGTTTTTCAATTTTCTATTCCCCAGCCATAAATGGCTGGGCTACTAACGTCCTTTAATGCCACCGTTTACTGACGCCTTACTCAGGCGGCAAGATTTTCCTTGACAAACACAGGAAGGAAGTGGTAGTTCCAACTTAAGGAGGGAGTGATAGGGACGGATTTTAACGATTCACTTTTCAGGTATTATATATTTCGAAAAATGAAAAGGCTAAGCGCCACAGAATTCCGCGTGAATCATTGAACGCTTTATGCTTTTGTTCATAAGCGTGGAGTGATGATTTTTCAGCTCCACGCTTTTTTTTTAACTTTCTGGCCGAGCGGAAGACCGAAGAAGGTAACCGATGCCAATCTGAATCACAAAATCTTCCACCCCCTTCGGAAGTACGAAATAAATCGACGTTCTTTGTGTCCTCGTGCCTTCGTGGCTAAAAACATACTATCGGCGTAAGGGGGTAGGCTTTCCTTTCTTCGCTAAAGCTGCGGACAGCGCGGCTCTAAGTGTACTTTGGCGTTTGTACTTTGTAATTTAACGGCGGGACGGCTGATTAGCCACTAATGAACACTGATGCACACGAAAAGCTGTTGAAGCTCCCTGTTGCTTGCAGTAGTGAGCTTCAACAAGATGAATACATGGATTCCCCCCTACCCCATAACTTCGTAACCCCACAACCCCGTAACCCTACGGCACGTACATGACATACGTTATGGCGGGCAATTCTATGTAATAATTATTATCCGAGGTTATATTGCGGAGCAAAGGATATTTGAAATTCCTGTCCAAAAGGCATCCCATGGCGGCCATGCAGAACTGCCTGGTATTTTTCTGCTTTTCTTTTTTGCAGATACCTATGAGTATTTCAGCGGTTTTTACGTCGCCGAGCCGGCCCATAAGGTCTATCGCAGTCAATTTGAGTTCCGAATCGTCGGTTTTTACGTCGTCTTTCAATTCTTTATAAACGAATTTGTCTTCCCCGAGCATCATAAGGGCGTACATGGCGCTCCGGTATATTTCCGTATCGCGCTTTTTGGATTCGCTGAGGGATTCCTTGATTTTCTTGACCGCGTCCTTGTCAGGTTCGCCGATTATTCCGAGCGCGAGTATTGCGTATTTTTTCAGGGCAGGATACCTTTTTTTCTCGGTGCATTTTACAAGCAGGCCGATGGAATCCTTATCGCGGAGCAACCCCAGCGCAAGCGCGCACGCGGCGCGCACGGCTTCAAACTTTTTTGCGTCATCGGCGATATCGGAGAGTATTTTGGAAGCCTTTTCCTTATTGCCGAGGATGCCGAGCCCGATAGCGGCAAAGCCCTGCAATTCGGGGCTTGTGCTGTTTACCAGCGCGTCCAGCAGAGGGTCGCACGCGGCCTCATTTCCGAGTCGGCCCAGCGATACTGCCGCGAAACATCTGGCCATGACATCGCGGTCCGTACGCAGTATTTTTATAAGCGTATTCAGGCCTTTTTCGTATTTCATAGAGCCCAGCGCGACAGCCGCACTGCGCCTGATATCCGGGTTTTCATCATCAACGGCGCCCCGGATAATCTCTCCGGCGGAATCTCCGCCTATCCTTCCGAGCGCCAATACCGCGCATGCGCGCACGTTATTGAAAGTATCCCTTTTTTCGCTTGAGTTCAGGACGGTGCCGAGGAATTCCGTACAATCATCGGCCTTCATCATACCCAGCGCCGTTACCGCGCAGGAGCGGACCTCCCAATCCTCGTTTTCATCCGTTATAAACTGCTTTAATGCTTCAATGGACGGTTTATGTCCCATAAAGCCTATGGCGAACGCCGCAAAACCCCTGGTAATTTTATTGCTTTTCCTGTCTTTCAGGAGTGACATCATCTTTTCAGCGTGCGATATGTCGCCGAGCATGCCAAGTCCGAGGATAGTAAAATTCAAGAGGTCTTTTTCGCTGGCATCAAGCAATTTTTCAATATCCTGCGCGGCGAATTTATCATTGCTTTTCGCCAGGGCTATCACCGCGGGAAAACGGATTTCAGGGTCTTTATCCTTAAGGCATCCTAACAGGAAATCCCACAGGAGCTTGTATTCATTTTCGCGCACTACGCGCGCATCGTCTTTTTCATCCAGGCCTTCGGTCTTATCAAAAGGATAAACCCTGCCCGTATCAATAAATTTATCCTGATTCAACTGCCACCAGAATTCCCATGCCGACGCCATATTTTCATAAGACCTTTGATTGCCTGAAGGCATTTCAGAACCGGCGGAGCCTGAATCCCCTGAAGAATCGGGCGGCGCGGAAGGAGACGCGGCCGGAGAAGGGGTTGGCTGGGGCGGCTGTTCCGTAGGGGTGCTCTTGGGCGGGGCCTTGGGCGGAATGCCGGCCGGAGGCTGTGTTTTAGGCGGTTCCGGGGGAGGAGGCGGGGGCGGGTCGGCCCAGCGCGCCCTGAATTTTCCGCACGCATCGCCGCCGCAGATGCACCACGCATAGCTGTAGCCGCGCGCGGCATTAAGAACGGTTGCCAAAATTAGCACCGTAAAAAACAAACGAAAGATTTTTTTCATTTTCCTAACTTGTTCCAGAAGGCCCTGGTATATTACCTGAATTTTTATTGTCTCCTGAACAGCAATACCGCGACGAGTCCGAGGAGCGTTAACAGCATATATATATAAGAAGCCCTATTGTCTTGAGATGCCATTTGGGTTACAAAGCAGGCCGGTTGTGTGAGTTTACTGCCGGAATCCGAACTGTTGTCGGAAACCTGCGGATTCGGCGTTACCGGGTCAGGGGTTACCACGGGGTCCTGGCCGCCTGTTCCGGGATCCGGCTGGGTTGTTTTATTTGTAACGACTACCGTAACATAGCTTACGGCGCTGTAGTCAACCGCGTCGCTGACTGTAAGTTTGAACTTATAATTTCCGTTTACCGTGGGGGTAAAAGACGGCTCCGGGGTGTCGGCATTGTAGAGTTCAATAACAGGGCCTTCCAACTGCGTCCAGCTGAACAGCAGGCCGTTTGAATAACCGGCTACTCCGTCCGAGTCGGTATCTGAATCATAGCTTCCCGAGCCATCCAGAGCTACCTGTTTTCCGGGTTTCGTGCTGATGGAATCACCGGCATTGGCGACCGGCAGGTTATTTCCCTGCGGATTCAGCACGCTGTCAAAATCGTCTATTATTACAGTCACATTATCGTATGCCTGCACGGAATTCTGGTCTGTAACGGTCAATTGGAATTCATACAATCCCCTTGCCGGCGGCGCGAATTTAGGCGCTGAACTTGCGGCATCGTCAAGTGTAACGGAAATGCCGGTTTTCTGTTGCCATAAGAAAGACAGGGAGCCGGCGCCGGTGCTTGTGTAACCGATAAGCGTTACGACAGGCATGTCATACATGTTAACGATACTGTCGCCGTCGGGATCTGTTTCAGGCGACACGAATGCCTCGGCAACAGGGAATTCGTCCGCAGTCTGCGGCACAACGTAAATCGTTATCTCGTCCGGCACGCCCCAGGCGGTTCCGTCATTGACGGACAATTTATAAATCAAAGTGCCCGTTTCAGCGGCCGTAAAGGACAATATCTTATCCGTGCCAGCCTGAGACCCTGATAACGCGTTTTCTGTCTGCAGGAGTTCCCATTTATATGTCAAAGCATCGTTGTCCGGGTCAGAGCTGAAGCCTGCGTCAAGCGTAACAGTCTGTCCCAGGGTATATCTTGTGGCTGAAGTTGTAATCACGGCGGAAGGCATATGATTGGACGGGCTGTTCGCGTAAACTGACACGTAAGAAGTCATGCCAGGCGCATTGTCATCGTCCGTGACGTCCAGAGAGAAATAATAAACTCCGGTAGTTGCCGGTACAAAGGCGGCTATGGCGCCGTTACTGCTGTTTAATGTCAGGGTTTCGCTTGGGCCGCTGAGGTATTGCCACAAGTAGGTCTTTATATTGCCATCGTCATCCCTGCTCGTTGAACCGTCAAGGTAAACCGTAGTGCCGGTTACAGCGTTCCTGTCCGGACCCGCGCAAGCGAGCGGAGGCATATTGGTATCTTGAACCGCTATCGTTACATCAGCCGGCGAAGACAGGTTGATGCCGTCGGAAACAACCAATGAGAAATTGAATACGCCGCTTAATCCTGTTGTATCAAACACGGGTTTATCTGTCGCAGTGCTGTCAAGATTAGGATGGAACGTCCAGTTATACGTGAGAGCATCGCCGTTAGCGTCGTAAGAACCGCCGGCGTCAAGGGTAACCAAATCACCTTCGGTCACCGTTGTTGTTTTTTCGTTACTGATAACAGCCACGGGACTGACGTTATTTATTTTAATTGTAACGGAATCAGGGGCGCTTGAAATGGCGCCTTCTTTTATTATAAGCTGGAAGACATATTCGCCTGTGGCCTTGCCCGTGAAAGACGGTGTTGAAGTGGAAGAACTGTTCAACACAACTTCCGGGCCTGACACCTGCGACCACTGGTAAATGATTCCGGTTTTGGTGCCGGTGGTATTGGTGCTTTTTGTGCCGTCAAGGGTGATAACGCTGGGGTCGGAGGTTTTATCCGAGCCGGCATTTGCGGCCGGGACTGCTCCCGTGTATTCATAACCGTTCGCTAATGTAACTGCGGCCTGAGACGGGCTTGTTATTACGACATTCACCTTTCCTGTATATCCTGAAGGGGTATAGCCGGTGAATACCGTACTGCTGACGAAAGTTACGCCTGTTGCGGGACTGCCGCCGAAGGTAATTGTTGAGCCGGATTCAAAATTCGTGCCTGTTATCGTAAAAAAGATATTGCCCGCGACACTGCCGTTATTCGGCGCAATGGAAGTTATTGTCGGCGGGGAGATATACGTAAACCCGTTCTGGCTGGTATAGCTCTGGCCGTCCGGGTTGGTTATAGTTACGTTAGCCTGGCCGAGCGTACCGTTCGGCGTTACTGCCGTGACAGCAGACGTGGAAACAACAGTCACGCTTGTTGCGGAACTGCTTCCGATTTTGAGGGTCAAACCGTTCTGGAAATTATATCCGCTGACCGTTATGCTGGTGCCGCCGCTTGAAACGCCGGAAGCGGGAGATATTAGCGCAATAGCCGGCGCTGTGGACAGGTCGTAAGAAAAACCCGCTGTCAGGGTAACGGCCTGCGAATCCGGATTAGTAACGGTCACATTTACGGTAGAGGCGACCGCCACGGCCGGCGTTAAGCAGGTTATGGTTGACGAATTAACGACAGTTACGCTTGTGGCATTATTCGGTCCTATTTTAACGATAAGGCCGTTTGAAAAATTATTGCCCGAGATAGTCAGAGACGTACCGCCTGCAATCGGGCCGTGCGTAGGCGATACTGATGTTATCTGCGGAGACGGCAGGGCATTATATGTAAAACCGTTGGTCAGAAGGCCGTACTGCGTATCGGTATTAACGGCTTTAATCGTAACGGTTCCTGCGTTTCCGGCAGGTGAGAAACAGGTGATAGTGTTTGAATCCACACGCGTAACATTAGAAGCCGCGTTAGCGCCGAAAAATACGGCCACGCCGCTATTGAAGTTGCTTCCGGATATCGTGCACGAAGTGCCGCCTGTCACAAAGCCGTTATCAGGGCTGACAGACGTTATCTGCGGCACGGGCAGTGAATTATACGTATATCCGTTGAACAAAATATAATATTGCGCGTCGGTATTGACCACTTTAATTGAAACTGCACCGGCGTTTCCGGCAGGGGAAGAACATGTTATGGTATTTGCATCCACGCGTACAACGCTCGCGGCCGCGTTAGCGCCGAAAAATACGGTTACGCCGCTGTTGAAATTGTTTCCCGCGATGGTGCACGAGGTGCCGCCTGCCATAAGGCCGTTATCCGGGGTGATGGAAGTTATCTGCGGCGCCGGCGGCGCGTTGTATGTAAAGCCGTTAAACAGCAGGTCATATTGCGTGTCCGGATTGACGACCTTGACGGGAACTGCGCCGATACTGCCTGCCGGCGAGGAGCACGTAATGGAGGTGGAATCCACCCATGTTACAAGCAATGCCGGATTGGCGCCGAAGAACACGGTTGCGCCGTTTTTGAAATCCGTGCCCGTGATAGTGCATGGCGTATTTCCTGCGACATCGCCGTTATCAGGCGCTATGGAAATTATGTTCGGCATGGCTACGGGCTGGAACGTAAAACCGTTCGTAAGGGTTCCGGCAAGAGTGGAGGGATTGGTAACAACGACATTCACTCCTCCTATGGTGCCGGACGGCGTGGTGCACGTAATAGACGTGCTGTTTACAACAGTTACGCCGGTAGCGCTGTTCGCGCCGATTTTCACCGTCGCGCCGGAGACGAAATTAGTGCCTGTGATTGTCACAGAATCGCCGCCGTCGGAAGTGCCCGTATTCGGGGCTATTGATGAAACCGTGGGGCTGTTGGCGTAAACAAAGCCGTTAGTAAGAATATTATACTGTGTATCGGGATTTACGACTTTTATGTCATATGTGCCGGCGCTTTTTGCAGGCGCGGTAAAGGTCAGTGAAGAAGAACTGACGAATGTCACGCCGGAGATGGAAGTAGTCCCGAAGAAAACGGAACAGCCGGAGACAAAATTCGTGCCTGAAATGGCGACAGAAGCGCCGCCGGCGATATCGGATGCGGACGGAGCCGCAGAAGTTACGGAAGGCGCCGGGTCTGTGAAATACGTGAAACCGTTTGTCAATGACGCAGACTGCGGACCGGGAACTGTTACGGTAACGGTCGCGTTTCCCGCGGCTCCTGAAGGCGCAGTGCAGGTTATTGTCAAAGCATTAACGACAATGATATTTGTCGCGAGGACTCCGCCGAAAGTGACCGTCGTGGCGGGATTGTCAATGAAATTAGTTCCCGTTACGGTAACGTTGGTTCCGCCGGTTGACGGTCCCTGGTTTGGCGAAACCGAGACAACCGTTATAGGAGTAGAAACCGTATATCTCCAGAAAGAGTAATTCGTATTACTGCTTCCGGCTATGGCAAAAATTGAGCCGTTGTAGTAGTTCAAGGATGCGCCGTCGTAGAAATAACCGAGATCTGCCGCAGACGCGTCGTCCCAAGTATTCAGGCTTATGGTGTACCTGTAATACCCCAGAGAACCGTTGCCGGCGACGGCAAAAATGTAATCGCCTGTTCCGGTGCATGCAAGCGAACCGCCTATGTTGACAGTACCCGGGAGATTAGCGCGTGCCAGCCAGGAATCTCCGGAAATAGAATATCTCCAGAACTCATTTACTCCGGAGCCGCGCAATACATAAATATAATCGCCTGTGCCGGGATATGCCATATCCGCCCCGTTTCCAGGAACATTGGTTATCGGAGTCCGGACGTCCCAGCTATTGGTTGCGATGGTATATCTCCAGAAATCATTAACACTTCCCTGGAGCAAATAAACATAAGTGCCTGTCGCGGTCATTGCCGCGCCGGTATTCACTAATCCCGGAACCGGTGCCATGGAAGTCCACGTGTTAAGGGATATTGAATACCTGTAGAAATCTGTTGTATTAGAACAGCGGGCGGCGTAAAGATAATCGCCTGTGCCCGGATAAGCTATTGCCCCTGCGGTAGCAATAGCCGCGGGCGTGCTTGCAAGGAATTTCCACGTATTGGTGCTGATATCATAGGCATTGAAATAAGAAGTGCTGGCTCCCCTCAGCGCATAGATGGAAGAACCCGCAATCTCGGAATCGCCGCCTGTGCCAGCCGTGAAATTTGTCTGGGAAATGGAATTCCAGCTTAATCTTGAAGTGGAGAATCTCCATAATTCCTGAGTATTGGCGGCCCTGAAGGCATAGATGTAATCTGAATTCCCTATGGATACGAGGGTGGCATTGGTGCTTATTGTATTGGGAGGATACGATGTAGCCTGCCAATTCTGATTAATCAGGGAATATCTCCAGAAAGATTGATTGCCATTCCCCTGGAAGGCATACAGGTATTCGCTGTCGGAATTATGGAATTGCAAATAGCCGCCTGCGACAACATTGCCCGGCGCGGATGCTAATACCGTCCAGGTGTTGCCGGAAATGGAATATCTCCAGAAATCAGCCGTGGTACTGCCGTGGAAAGCGTAGATATAATCCCCTGAGCCGGGGTACGCGAGATAGCCGCCGTCAGTTACGGTAGCAGGCGCAGATGCCGGCGTGGTATTGTCCCATGTATTGGTGCCCGTGTCATAGGTCATAAATTCCGATTGGGTATTGCCCTGGAAGAAATACAGTTTAGTGCCCACGCGAACGGCGGAGGCGCCCGCGCTTAAATTTACCGGCGCATCCGCGTAAGAGGCGTCATTCCAGGAATTGCCTGAAATGGAATATCCCCAGAAAGTAGCCGTGTTGTTGGCTCTCGCGCAGTATATGATATCGCCGGACCCCGGATACAAAAGAACGGAGCCGGTGGATATTGTTCCCAATGTAACGGCAAGGGTCGAGTGCGTATTTGTAGAAATAATATATTTAGAAAAAGTTGTTGAATTGTTGCCATTCGTATAATATATCGTATCATTGCCGTCCCATTGAGCCCTTCCGCCCGTGCTCATCACCGCAGGCAAGAGAGCGGGTTCGGTCCAGACATTTGCCTGGATGTATCTGAAAGCGGCCCTGAGTGTGGCGGTTTGCACGTCGGGATTAGTAACCGTTACAGAAGCGGCCCATGCGGTGCCGGCGGGCGTCAGGCAGGTCAGCGTTTGCGAATTCACAAACGCAACGCTGGTCGCGGATGTGCCGCCGATTGTAACTGTTGCGCCGTTTACGAAATTATAGCCTTTGATTGTAACGGACGATTTTCCTGCGGACACGCCTTCTTCCGGAGTAATGGATGTTACATAAGGTTTACTTACGAATGTCACGGCATTAGAAGAGGTATAAGTCAGGGAACCGTTACTGACCGTAATATCCGACAGTCCCAGAACGCCTGCGGGAACGACGACCTCCAACCTCGTTGAATTTATAAAAGTAACGCTTGTGGCATTTATGGCGCCAAATTTGACCGTTGTAGTCGGGGTGAAATTAGAACCGTAGATTACAATAGTCATTCCTCCGTTTACGGGAATGGTTGTCGGGAAGACCGTTGTAATTGAAGGAGTAAGGCCTTCAAAAAGAAGCCTGTATCTCGCAAAATACAGGCCGCCGCCTCCATTTATAGCGTACAAGTAATTATCATTTCCGTATGTCAAAAATCCGCCGGTTGAATAGGTGTAAGGGGCCGATGAAAGCGAAACCCAGGACTTTGTAGTCTTGTAATATCCCCAAAACCCGGTCGTTGTATTGCCTTGAAGCGCATATATTACATCGCCATATCCGGGCCATGCCATGTCAAAACCGGACGTCTCAGCAAATGGAACCGATGACTCTATAAGCCAGGTATTTGAAGCAATGTCATACGAATAGAAACCGGTCTGGGAATTACCAACCGACAAATATATTTTTCCATTGCTGTAACACAAAGCGCCGCCGTCGTTTACCACAAATGGCGTGGTTGCGAGGGATTCCCACTTGTTCTGGGATATGACATATCTCCAGAAATATAGTGTTCCGCCGCCGCCCGTCGCGTAGATGTAATCGCCGGTTCCGGGATAAACCGAATCCGCTCCGTAGCCGACAATGGTTGGCGCATCAGTCAAAGAAGTCCAAACGTTCGTTGTCATGTTGAATTTTGCAAATGAACTACTGCCATAACCTCTTAGGGCATATAAATAAGTAGAATCCACCTGCGTTAAGGATGATCCATAATAAGTTCCCCAGGGCGTGGCGGTCATGGTAGTTGCGGTGTTGGCTGTGATATCATATTTATAAAAATTGGTTCCACCCTGCCCGTACATTACGTAAATCTTTTTATCGGTTGTTCCGCATATATTGCCATAGCTCATAGAACTGGGAATCGGCGTAAGCTTGGACCATTTCTGGCTCGCGAGATAATACTTGAAAACATATTGAGTGCTCTGAGCCGGGATCAGCATAATGGCATTCAGGCTTGCGATGTAGGCCATTTTGCCGCATTGATATACGCCTACAGGCGTGGCGGTCAAACTTGTCCAGCTGTTGCCTGTAATATTATAACGGGCAAAACCCGTAGTGTTGGAGCCCTGCGTACAGTAAATATACCCGTCGTTACCGTATGCCTGATAAGCGCCGTAATAAGTTGAAAACGGCATATTTGCCATTTGCAGCCAGGAGTTTCCGGAGATGGAATACCTGTAATAGGTATTCGTATTATTGTGAGTCACATATATAAAATCGCCTGAACCCGGATAGTTGCCGCTTGCGCCGTAATTAAAAGTTGCGGTGAAATTAGTCATTGCCAGCCAGCTGTTGCCGGAAATCGAATACCTTAGAAACGTATTCGTGTTGCCTCCCGGGGCGCAATAGATAAAGTCGCCCGAACCGGGATAAACCAGAAAACCTCCCGTAGTTACGTTACTGGTGCAGGCAGTCATTGTGTCCCAGGTATTTGGTCCGATATTGTAACGGTAAAATGTACTGGTGCCGCCGCCTCTTGTCAGATACAAGGCGGTTGTTGAAGGCACATATACCATATCAGCCCCGATGCCGCCTGTTGTTGTTACGGGCGTAAGTAATGTATAGGCATTTGAGGTAAACGAATATTTATAGAAGGCTGAAGAACTTCCAGGATAAGGCCAGAAATACGTGAAATCCCCTGTGCCGGGATAGCAGAGCGTTAAACCCTGATAGGCATTTACGGGAAGCAGGGCCATCTCGTTCCATGAATTCACGGCTTCAAATTCAAAATAATTCGTCAATGTCGCGTTCTGTAAATCCGGATTGGCGACGGTCAGGCTGGCAATCGCAAGGCCGGACGGCGCGGTGCAGGTTATCGTAAAGGGGTCAACTACCAGTACTCCCGTGGCGGAAACGCCTCCGACAGATACGGTTGCCCCGCTCACAAAATTTGCCCCGGTTATGGTAATCGGAGTACCGCCGCTTGCCACCAAAATCTGCGGCGTTGCGGAAGTCAAATACGGTTTGCTATCGTAAGTGAAGCCGCCGACAAGGGTGGACGTCTTGGTATTAGGATTCGTTATTACCACATTGGCGGCGCCTGCTGAACCGGCCGGAATCGTCACAGTCAGGCTGATAGAACTGTTGAAAACTATGTTGGTCGCGGCCTGGCCTCCAAATGTGAGCGTAAGCCCGGGATAAAAACCGGTACCTGTAATAGACACCGGACTGTTGCCGGAAGTAGGCCCTGTTGATGGATTAATCAGCGATATTGACGGCGTTGCGCCTGAATCCAAGACGCAGTATTTCGTGATGTACGGGGTGTTATTGCCGACTAATGAATAAATATAATCATTTACTCTCGCAAAATCAGTAACCTGATAGTATTTGAAAGGCGTATTGGTCAGCGTTGTCCATGCATTAGTGGTTGTGGAATAATACCACCAGGCGTGATTTGTCGTGCTTGACGGGCCGTAATTTGCACCGGTGGCATAAATTTTATCGCCAAACCCGGCATAAACCATTTGAGGGTAATACCCGAAAGTTGACGGGGCATTTGCCAATTGCGTCCATGCATTCAGGGAAATAGAATACTTATAAAAAGTCTGCTGGCCGTTTGAACCGAACATGTACATGAAATCGCCCGTGCCGGGATAATGCAGGCCGCCTCCGTAGTTAAGAGTGGCGGATAAAGAGGACATTACAGACCATGAATTTGAAGTAATATCATATTTATAGAAATCGCTGGAACTGCTGGCCCGCGCGCAATATATGGCGTTTGCGGACGATACGTAAGCCAATCCGGCGCCGTAAGACGCGGTGTTTGGAAGCGCTGTCATCGTGTCCCAGGTATTTGTGGAAATAGTATATCTGTAAAATGTTGTTGTCGCCGTTCCGCGCATCAAATAAATCTTATCCGTGCCGGCCAGCACCATATCCGCGCCGTAATTCACGGTGGCAGGTATGGCGGCTAAGGTTGCCCAGGTATCGGTGGCAGTGGTGTATTTCCAGAAATTCGTAGTGCTTGCGCCGCCGCATACGTATAAATTGGCTGAACCGTCATACAATATATTTCCGCCTTCAGCTATTGATGCCGGGGCCGGGGCCACATCAACCCAGTTGTTTCTGGAAACGGAATACCTTACAAAATCCCTCTGGTAATATGCGGGCATGGAGTACAGATAATCGGAATTGGAAATGGAAAGCAATGTCCCGCCTTCCCAGTTATACGACATTGGCTGAGGTTGCATGGTTTCCCACGAATTAAGCCCCATGGAATAACGATAGAAGTACGCGCCGCTGCTAGTGGCATTTCCGCGTAATAGATAAAAGTAATTTGTCCCGTACGCCCATGCAAGCGAACCGCCGTACCGGATGGTGTTGGGCGTTGATGGCAACGTCTCCCACGTATTGCCGGCAATGGAATATCTCCAGAAATCCGTAGTATTGGCCCCGCGCGTGGCATACAGGTAATCGCCCTGGCCGGGCCATACCAGGTCGCATCCGCCTTCCTGCTCGTTCGGGGTGCTGGCCAATTGGGCCCATGTATTGCCGGAAATTGAATATCTCAACAAGAGCTTTCTGTTTGCCGAAATACTGGCGTGGGTGCCTAATGTCGCGTAAATGTAATCGCCGCCTAACCATGCCATTGAACATCCGTAGTCCGCCAGGTATGTCGCGTTAAGAACTGTCGTATCCTGGGGGTCAACATCGTTCCACGTATCAGTAGATATCTTGTATCTCCAGAAGATGCCGGTCTGATTGCCCCTGAAGACATAGATATAGTCACCGTTCGCGAAACACATGCTTGAAGCGCGGTATAATAACGTTCCGCCGGGCGTGGTCGCGCAAACCGTCCATACGTTTGTTGACAGGCTGTATTTCCATAAAGTCGTAGTATTGTCTCCACGCAAGGCATAAATAGTATCTGCGCCGTCATAAGCCATTGCCGAGCCGTCATTAAACCAATTGGGCGCGCAGGCAGGCGTATCCCACCCGTCCACGCTTACATATCTGAAAGCAGTTTTTAAAGAACCGTTGAAAGGGCCGGGATTGGTTACGGTTAGATCCACGGACCAGGTATTGCCGGTTCCGGCCGGTGTCGCGCAGGTAATGCTCGTTGAGCTGACCCTGACGACGTTAGTGGCGGAATTCGCCCCGAATTTAACCGTCACTCCAACCGCAAAATTCTCGCCTGTTATGGTAGCGTTAGTGCCGCCGGTATAAGAACCCGAATATGGCGATACTGATTTTACGATAGGATCGGTCTTGTAGGTAAACCCTCCTGTAAGCGTATTGGAAAGAGGGCCTGGGTTGGTAACAACCACATTCGCGGCCCCGGCTACTCCGGCCGGTGCGGCCGCGCTGATTAAACCGGTATCCAGGAAAGCAACGTTCACAGCCGCAACGCCGCCGATAGTAACCGTTGCAGTCGGATAAAAATTCTTGCCGATTATCTTAACCGTGGTCCCGCCGGCCGTGCCGCCTTCATTAGGGAATATGGCTTCAGCCGTTGGAGTTGAACTTTCAAAAACCTTGTATCTGAAGAAAGATGCCGTGGTATTGCCGGCAAAACAATAGATATAATCGTTGGCGAATGTTAACGATATTCCGACATTATTAAACGTAAATGGCGAAGAACCCATTGTTGCCCATGTGTTGGTCGTCATATTGTAACGATAGAATTCGGCCGTATTCTGGCCTCTCGTGGCATAAAGATAATTGCCGTATTTAGGATATATGAGCGCTCCACCGGACCCTATTGTGGCCGGAGTGGAAGCGAGAACGCTCCAAGTATTGCCGGAAATGGAATATCTCCAGAATTCGGAAGTGGCCGCGCCGCGCAGGGCATAGATATAATCTCCGGTGCCCGGATACGAAAGCGATGCGCCGGCCTCAACTACATTAGGCGTAAGCGCAAGCTGAGACCATGAATTTCCGGAAATGGAATATCTCCAGAAACTTGAGAAACTGCCGCCGCGAAAGGCGTAAATGAAATCGCCGGTTCCTGGATATAACAAAAATCCGCCGGTAGTTACCGTTCCGGGCGTTGAAGTCATGGTGGACCATGAATTTGAGCCGACCGTGTATTTCCAGAAATTAGATGTGGAATTGCCGGCCATTACAAAAAGATTGGTGCCGTCGGAACAGATAGCGCCGCCTGCGCCGATAGTCCCGGTCGGCTGGGCCAGGCCAGTATTCCATGTGCCCGCGGACGTGTCATAGCGCCAGAAATCCGCCGTAGTACTGCCTCTAAGCGCATAAATATAATTTCCCGAGCCGTAATACGACAATGAACCGCCTGCAGTGATTGTATTGGGCGCGGCAGGAATTGCACCCCACCTGTTATTGCTGATGGAATACCTTAAAACAGTATAACCCCAGTTTCCCTGATTAAAATAGAACCAATCAGTGCCGGGAACGTACACTATATCTGCGCCGCCTGCTGTGGATATCGGCACATTTGCCATATCGGACCAGGTTGTGGTGGAAATCCGATATTTTTTGAAACCATTGCTCGGCCAATTCGTACAATAAGCGTAAACATAATCGGGGTCAGACCCGAATATAAGGTCGCCTTCCGTTGTTACCGCTGTAGGCGAAACAGTGAGAGCCCCCCAGGAATTTCCGGAAATGGAATATCTCCAGAAATCCGTGGTATTGGCGCCGCGCAAGGCATAGATGTAATCGCCGGAACCCGGATACGCCAGAGCGCCGCCGGTATTGACAGCGCCGAGAGCAACCGCCTGCGCGCCTGACCATGTGTTACTGCCAATATCATAATAGTAAAACGCGGTGCCATTGCCTATAAGGCAGTATATTCTGTTATTGGAACTGACATAAACAACATCGCTTCCGGCACTGACTGCCACGGGTATGGCCGCGCACGGAGACCATGCATTGCCGGATATGGAGTATTTTTGAAATCCTGTGGCGCCATCCCCCTGCGTCGCGTAAATAAAATCTCCACCGCCCCAGCACATAGAACCGTAACTGGGAATGCCCCAGGGACTGCCGGTAACCGAGGTGTAAGTTCTACTGCTGATAGTGTACTTGTAAAATTGAGAACCGCCGCCGCCTTGCGTTATAAATAATGTGTCCGCTCCGGCCGCGGTTATTTGTGAACCGTAGTACGTTTGCAGAGGACAGGACGGCGGTTCTTCCCACCCTACCTGCGCGTAAAGCTCTGCGGGAATAAAAAAGGCCATTGCAAAAATAAATAATGCAATAACCCATTTGTTTGTAATCGCCGCTGTTTTAAGATTTTTTGTGCGCATAAACATTTCTCCAATTTATTTTCGCGTTACGAAAAACCGCACCACTGCGAAGAAGGATGCGGGACAGCACGTAAGGGAACTGCCCTGCCGCACTCTTCCCCGGCCTATCCCGTTGTTGTCCGGAACAGGCCGTTCAGTGCATGTGCAGAGATTGTGTTGTGTTTCATTATAATTCCGTCTTCTGCCAGCCAACAAGGTATCCGTCCGTAAAAATATAGCGTTCTTTCATGTTGCCGCTGACATGCGAATAAATCCATTCCTCATGCCTCGCGGAATTCCTGTTGCTGGCCGTCCTGACCTCTTTGGCCATGGGCTTGCCGCGTACGCATAAAATGTCCTCGGTCGTAAACGGCGGACAACATATTTTTAAGTCTTTATTCATATATATTCCTCCAGAAATAATGCAAAACCTTCTCTATAATATAGTATAACGCAAATGCAGTGCCATAGCGCTTAATAAGGCAAAAGCAGGCGCTATCTCTAACACGCTGTTTGTCAACATGTTGTGGCGGCGGCAAAGGGCCGGTTTTTAGGGGTTTTACGGCAGATGTGCTAAAATTCATACAGATGGATAATTTTTCATACAGAAGCGTTGAAATGCAGGGTAACCAGGATATGCCGGCGTTATTTTGCAGCAAGGGACGATTTTTACAACAGATTGAACAGATTAAACGGATTGACGACTACGACTAAACAACGAAACAATCCGGACGATGAAACGAAACCACAGATTTTACAAGATTAACACACACATTCGCTCTGCGCAATGCAGGCAAGATTGCGACGACGTATCCTGGGTATCCTGTACATCCGATGCAGATAACGGCGCGTTTACGAACGGTTATTTACATGGCAAAACATATATACTTAGCGTGCTTAACGGCCTTTGCGGGCAAAACGTCGTTCGCTCTAACGGCGACGATTCAACCGCAAAGCAAGTTTACCCTGAGCGGAGCGAAGGGCAAAGTACGCTAAGACGATGCGAATATCCGTCGTCTTTGCGTTCTTTGCGGTCTTAGCGGTTTATTTCGGTCGTCGTACGTCCGAGCCGCCGACGAACGCAATAAGCCGCAGAGGACGTCAAGAGCGCCAAGTGACTTGACGAAAGTAGAAGTTGAGACTTAAGACTATAAAGCAGCATAGCCGCAACCAAAACGACTACACGATTATTTGCCACGAAGGCACGAGGTCACGAAGAATGACGAACGACTATGCCAATTAGCCACAGAGCGCACAGGGAGCGCGGAAAACCATATGACATTCCAATAAATTACTTGAAAAAAGGTGTTCCCCTTCGTAAAATTCTAAAATCTTCCAATCTTGGAATTTTCTAATCTTGGAATCCGTAAAGTGATTTTCGACATTCGCCCCGGCACCCGGATCTTGGCTCTCGGCCGTCGTTCTCCCTCCTTCGTTTTCTCTTCTTCCTCCTCATAAAAGAAGAGTGCAGGACAGCCCGTAAGAGAACTGCCCTGCCTTGATCTTCCCCGGCCTATTCCGTTGTTGTCCGGAATAGCCCGTTTAGTGTATGTGTAGAGGTTGTGTTGTGTTTTACTGTAATTCCGTCTTCTGCCAGCCTACAAGATATCCGTCCGTGAAAATGTATTTTTCTTTCGTATTGCCGTTAACGTGCGAATAAATCCATTCCTCCTGCTTTGCGGAATTCCTGTTATTGATAATCCTGACCTCTTTGGCCATGGGTTTGCCGCGTACGCATAAAACATCCTCGGTCGTGAACGGCGGACAAGATACTTTTGATTCTTTGTTCATGATTCCTCCGGAAACAATTCAAGATTCTCTCTGCTATTCTCTTTACACGCAAAAATAATGCCATTAAAATGAAAAAAACAAACACTGGCGTGTCGTTATAACGGATTGATTATCAAGGTGTTGCGTTGGCGGAAGAAGTGCGCCTTTCATACCTCAATTAAACGGGTGTAGTAAAATTCATACATGTGATTGAATTTTCATACCTGGAAATGAATTTACATAATTCTTAATTCGTTAAAGTAATTATTCCCAACAGGCGCAGTTTCCTGTACAATGCCGACCTGTTATATTTCAACGTTCGCGCGGCCTGGACGATATTGCCGTTGCATTTGCGGAGTGTTTCCGTCAGGACCTGCTTCTCAAACGCGTCTCTTAATTCCTTAAAACTCGTTTGGCCTGTTGTTTGCGCGGGTTCCTGTGGCCTGTAGGCGTTAATGACCGGAGAGAACATCGGTGTTTCTAACAGAACCGATTCCTTATTCAGGGCGCAGATCCTTTTTATTTCGTTTTTCATCTCGCGTATATTGCCCGGCCAATTATAATTGACGGCCGTTGTCAGGGCCTCCTGCGTGATTTCCATGGGCCGGCCGGTTAAAGTATATTTCACAAGGAAATATTTCAATAACAGCGTTATGTCTTCCCTGCGTTCCCTTAAGGCGGGCAGGTTGATCATGATGGCGTTTATCCGGTAATACAAATCCTCCCGGAACATTTTTTTTCTCACCAATTCTTCAATATTCTGATTGCTCGCGAAAATAAAACGCGTATTTATCGGGACCGGGTTTTCCGCGCCGATGCGCCAGACCTGTTTTTCTTCAAGCACGCGCAGTAATTTCTGCTGGATTTTCAAAGACATGTCCGCGATTTCGTCCATGAAAAGCGTGCCGTTGGAAGCCAGTTCAACGTAGCCTTTTTTGACTTCCACGGCGCCCGTGAACGCGCCTTTGGTATGGCCGAAAAGTTCGCTTTCCACGAGGGATTCCGTCAGGGCGCCGCAATTGAACGCCAGCCAATTCTCATTCTTGCGCAGGCTGTTCTGGTGCAGGGCTGAGGCGATGAGTTCTTTGCCGGTGCCGGTTTCGCCCTGGATAAGCACGGGCAGGTCGGTCGGCGCGATTTTTTCCAGTATCTTGAAAACATCCTGCATTGCCGTGGACGTTCCTATGATATCCCTGTACGGCGAATTTTCATACTTCGTGTTTATCGTATTTTTCAACACCTCAGGCAGGTCAACTAAACCGGACTGTTTCTGCGGAGTCACCGACTGCAGACGACGGAAAAGCTGTTCCAATTCCCGGCTCTTTTCATAAAGCCAGACCACGTCCAATTTGTTAAGGACCGGTTTGATCCTGCGTTCGGCCGCGGCGGCCTTATCGGGCATGTTCTTCAGGAAATAGCATTTGCTCAGAAGAAGTTCGGATTCCGCGTAGATGTAAGTAATCTTTGCCTGCCCGGATTCTTTTTTTATGGCAAGCAGTTCTTTTATGGCCTCATCAACGTGCGATTCCAACATGTCCATGACTGCAAAATGGATCCTGGCTTCAAGGGCGCCTGTCAGAAAATTCTTCTGGTTGCTGAAGTCCACGCATTCTTTAAAGACGGCCTTTGCCCCGGCATAGTCGTTGACCGCCATCAGGTATTCGCCCTTTAAATGATTGTGATCCAGCGGAAAAAATCCGAGACTGCTGTCGTCTTTGAAAGCGCCTAATTTATCGTAGATGATATCCCTGACTTTCGGCAATTCCGCGTTATGGAGATAGCAATATGCGAGGCAGACGAACGTATAGATATACGTCATCTTATCCATAGGGAATTCGCCGTAGCCGTATTTTTCAAAGTAGTCCTCGGCCTTTTTGAGATTTTGGATTGCCGGGCCTATATTTTTCAGGAGCATGAGATTGCTTCCGATTTCGCAGGAAACGTATACGCTCTTAGCCAATGGGAAATGGTGCCTGGACGCCAATAGAGAGGCCTTGTAATACATGTCAATCGCGCGTGAAAATTCTATGAGGTTGTAATATATGCGGCCCATATTGCAATAGAATCCGAACTCCTTTTCCGGGCTGAAGGAGAGCAGTGGCATTTTTTTCAGGGCATCTTCCCCGCAGGCCTTTGCCTTCACGAAGTTGCTTTCCCGTATGAATTGGGCTATAAGCCCGTCATAATAATCCAGAGTTTGGTTTTTCATAGGTTTGCTGTATTTTATCAATTGATTTCTGTTTGTCAATAAATATTGAAGAATTGAATAAGCGGACAGTGAATGACGGCGAAATCAACAGGGGCTCTAAGAGACTTTAAAGAGACTGACGACGAGCCCTGAACAACAGATTGAACAGATTAAACGGATTGACGACTACGACTAAACGACTGAACAACCGGACGACGGGATGAAACCATATAAAGAAGAAGGCAGTAAGAAGGCAGGCTGACGCACCGTTCGTCGTCCGTCGTTCAACTGTCGCCTGTTCACATATCACCTTTCGTCGTCGTCCCTCGCTACTCGTTACTGGCTACTCGCTACTTCGTCCATCCGTCCTTCATTCTTCATTCTTCATACTTCGTAAGTATGCCCGATGCGATTCGAACGCATGACCTTCGGTTTAGGAAACCGACGCTCTATCCAGCTGAGCTACGGGCACAAAATCTGCTCTGCAGATTTTGCAGAAGCAAATGCAGTTAATTTTCAACTGTTAAACGTATTTTAATCAACAATAGATAAAAACGCAAGAAAAAGAATGTTCTAATAGTAACCCGTCAGTAAACGGTGGCATTAAAGGGCGGTAGTGGCCCAGCCATTTATGGCCGGGGTGTAGAAAACTGAAAAACATGGAGGGCATTCATGCCCTTAATATAACGCTATAAATAGCCTGGTTTGTTGACCTGTTTTTATTGTAAGAGTAGCTTCATTTCACGCAAGGCACGGCTAACTTCCGCTTCATCTATATTGCCATATTGGCTTTGCATAAACTCCCGGTAAAGTTGGATGCCCGGAGCATCAATATCTTTGAAATATTCCATAACTATTTCAACGCACTGCTGTTTTAACCCTTCTTCTTTACCAAATTGCGACCAAAATAGTTTGTTAAAATTGCCATTCTGAATATTGTGCCTGACGATTTTTATGCTATCGGCAGAATGCACCTGGGCTCTTTCTCTATTTTCCTTAGGCTTGTCAGGCCTTCTAAGGTTTTTGTATCTGTCTTTAATTGCCAGAAGCTTCAGCATTAAAACAGCATTAGGTTTAGCAAAACGAATTTTAACTTTGGCAGGCCTGCCATCCGGCAAATTACCTTCTATGAATGCGTAATCAAATTGCTGTAACACAATCTCTGCGCCAACACACTGAAATGCATGGATTCCTTTTTGAATATCTACTCTGACAGGATCCTTAGGTCTTTTTTCCTTATCGGACGCCATAAATTCAATTCGCATCAGTTCCATGCTGTCAGGAATTTTTTTAAGACTTCAGCAATTGAGGTTAATGATTTACGCAAAGAAATTACATCCAACAGAAAATCAAAGTCTTTGGAATAACGTGGATTATTGACATTGAATGTCATTGCTTGAGCGCCAGATAAAACAAAATCCTCCGCGGCACTGCCCAATTCAGTCATCAATTCTAATAAATAGGTTTTTTGCGGTTCTTTAATCATTTTTCATCCATCTCTTTTCAATTATGTTGGTTAAAAGATATTCCGCTTGCTTTGCATCACGTCCTCCCTTGGCATAACAGTCCAGATATGCCTGAATATTAGAAACTGTCTTTATGCTGTCAAATCTATTGGAATACATCGCCACGCCTTTATCATAAGGACTAAAGAAAAGAAAATCAGGGCCTTTCCCTTTTTCATCCGTTGCGGCAAATTTACGCAATTCACCGTATGCGCCAGGATTCATTACATATACATCAATCCTGTCAATATTAACAAATGGCGCTGTAAAATTAGCCGCCGCGGAGCCAGTAAGAACAAAATCCGCATCAGGAAACTTCAGCATCAGCCCGTTTAATGACGTTTTTAAGTCGAAGTCAAATGAATTTTTGCAGAGCCAGGAACTCCGGAGCATCCATTTGTATCGTTCCTGGTATTTTTCCGCCCATTTGAAAAGAAGCCTGTTGGGCTCAGGAATCGCGATTTTCATTCCATCTCTGCGTACCAATAATGCCTCATCCAGAGAATCAATGGTCTTTGATACAGAGGAAAGACTGATTTGAAAATATTTATCCCTGCCCTGTTCAAGCGATTCTTTTAGTAATTCCTGATATATATCACCTACTAACCATTTCCGGCCCGGATTATTAAGCAATACACGAAGAACTCTTGAAGAAACTCCGCTAAATGGATTACGCAGTAATCGAGGCGTTTTAAAGATATTAGGACGGCCTAAACGTTGAATTAATACTTTTCCGGGTATTCCGATAGAAATATTCCCGCACATATCTATGAAGCCGACATTGTTTTCCTGGCAATACTTTTGGCTTTCCAGCGGCAGGTATGGGCATACTAAAATATATAGATTCGTTGAATTACTTAAATTAAACTTTATAAGCCAGGGGGCGATTTCTTTTAATATTTTAGGAGTAATTTGGGTTTTTATTTCACCATATAGTAATATTTTTGTTCCTGAAAAATCCAAACAAATTGCCACATCAGGTCGAGCACTTATGTTCGGGCTGTTCCGCCATGATTCGGGTTCAATACTTATAACTTTAATGCCAGACAATCCATTAAACGGCTCGCCTTTATTAAGCAATTCTACAAAACGGATTTAAGATTTAAGACTTACGATGTAAGATTTTTTCGGCGTATCTTCATAAAATTTTAATTCTTAAATCCAAAATCTTAAATCTTCAGGCCTGCCCCCCTGCGTTTTTGACCCCGTTTTCAGACATCCCGATTTTTTGACCGAAGTAGAAAATTCTTGACAACATTTTTGACTTTGGTATAATATTCCGGATATAGGAGATTTCTTGAAATGCTTAAAAGATACCTGGAGAAACGCATCGTTGAAGACCTCAGGGAAAAAATGGTGTTTATTGCCGGACCAAGGCAGGTTGGCAAGACAACGCTCGCTCTGGAGATAGGCAAACTGCATTTTTATGACAAAACATCGTATCTGAATTGGGATGACAGGGGAGACAGGAAAAAGATGCTGGAAGAAACGTTCAACCCTGAACACGAATTCATCGTGTATGATGAAATACATAAATACAGACATTGGAAAAATTATCTTAAAGGTATTTACGACAAGAACAAATCAAGGTTCAAAATAGCCGTTACCGGAAGTGCGCGGCTTGATATATTCCGTCGGGGCGGGGATTCCCTTATTGGCAAGTACAGGCTTTTCCGTCTGCACCCATTGTCCTTGAATGAACTGATTGGCAGACATTCTGATACGGCGCCGTTTGAACAACTCAGGTTTTCGCCCGTAGTCAGGGAGGCTGCTGACGCGTTTGCGCGTCTCTTTAAGTTCGGTGGTTTTCCTGAAATTTGTCTTAAGGGCAGTGAGCGAGCGTTAAGATTATGGCATAACGAACGCGTTGACAGGCTAATTAAAGGTGAAATCAGGGATTTGGAGAACATCAGGGACCTCTCTGCCCTGCAGGTTATGACCGAACTTATGCCGGACAAGGTCGGGTCGCTTTTCTCGTTGAACTCGCTCAGCGAAGATCTCAGCGTCGCGCATAAAACCGCCATGCTATGGCTTGACATCCTGGAAAGATTCTATTTCTCCTACAGAATTCGTTCGTTCAGAGGCAGTAAAATTAAATCACTGCGAAAAGCCCCGAAGGTTTATTTGTGGGATTGGTCGGATATCAAGAACGAAGCCATAAGGTTTGAAAACAATATTGCGTCGCATCTGCTGAAATTTTGTCATTACCTCAACGACGCCGAGGGTTACAAAGCGGAACTTCATTTTCTCCGTGATATTGACGGCCGGAAGGTGGATTTCCTTGTCGCAGTGGATGGAAAGCCGTGGTTCTGCGTGGAAACGAAGACGCAATACAAAACTATACCCTCCGGACTAAGATATTTCGTTTCGCGGTTGAATATTCCGTATGCCTATCAGGTGGTGAGAGAGGCGGGCGTGGATGAACTGAAAGACGGCATAAGGACAATAAGCGCGGATAAATTTCTGACAGCCCTTTGTTAAGCTTCCGGGAACCAGCAAAGGTCTGGCATCCGCGTCTAATTAACCAGAATAACCTAAAAGTGAATTGCTGAGCCCTCCGAAGCCAAGGGCGAAGGAGGGAAGGCATGCCCCCTTGCGCTCTTTCGACGAAGGAGGAAGAAGGAAAAATGGAGAATGAAGGACGTACGGAACGCAAGAATGATAGAATGGCAGGATGATAGAATGTTTTGTAAAAATCTCAATTCTTAAATCTAAAATCTTAAATTTTGAGCCTTGCCTTTTACGCCTGCTCTTCAAAAAATATTTTTCTTGACAAATACAGGAAAGAGGTGGTAAAATGCCTAATGTTGATCCTGTCCAGCACTTGTATCTTGGATTTCTCTATGCCAAGATAAATAATCATGAAGGTGCAGTGGATGAACATAATATTTTAAAGGGTTTGGATAAACATTTAGCAGACGATTTGTTCGGTCTTTTTCTTAAGAAATGATAAAGATAATGCTATGATAACGTCACAAGATATTATAGTGAAATATAAGTATAATTATTTAGTTGCTTTACAATTCATAAGTGCAGGAATAGGAATCCTTGTCGCTCTGTTCACGTTACTGCCGTTGTATATTGCAGTCGTATCCGCACTGTGCATTATTTTCGCAATAGTCCTTTTATTTATATGGATTTTCGCAGACGCGGCAGAAATCCATATAAATGCCGGAGAAATCACTTTTTATTCAGATCTCGATGCTTTTGCGGTCATTAATATTGCTGGAATTGAACGATTCGTGCTGGTTAAATTTATGCGGATATATTGTTTAAAAATCGAGGATCCGAGCATATCCATTGACTCGCAGTATACTCCGTTAAAATACAAGCTAATCTTTTGGCTTAACAGGAAAATATTTAAAACGCCGGGTGTCATAAAAATATCAGGGGCGTCTTTGCCGGCCGACGCGCTTTTGGAACAAATTAACGAAATAAGCCCCGTTTTGTATAACAACAGCTATTACAGTGACATCAAGGCATCCCTGTTTCCGTTCGTAGCATATCGTAATGGCTTCGGGCTGGCGCGGATATTTGCCGTCATTTTTTTCGTATTGCTTGCGGGATTATTGCCTATTGGCTTTTTCGTGCAGATTCAGGAATCCGTCTGGCAGAAAAAGTATGATAAAGCGCTTGAATCTTATGAAAACGGAAATTTAGAAGATGCCGGACAATATGCCAAAGAAGCCCTGGATACCGCAAAAAATTCAATAACTCTGCGGGACAGCGATGAACCTTTATATTCAATGCTGCTTTCCGCGGACATTTATTACGATCAAAATAAACTTGCGGAGGCCGAACCGATTTTTAGGGAATTGCTCGCAAAATACGAGAAAAAAGATTCTCAATTTCATACATTTATAGGAAAATATTCTTTTTTAACGGCGGAATCCTGTTTCGCGCAAGGGAAGCTTGATGAAGCAGAAATCTTTTATAACAAGGCCTTGACTGCTCAGAATTACAGCTATTGGGCTGACAAGCTGATGCTCGCGAAGCTCTTGCGTTCGCTTGGAGTAATATACTGCCGTAAGGGAAATCTGCTCAAATCAGAAGAATTGCTTAACAAAGCCTTGAATATCTATGAAACTAATTCCGGCACTGATGAAGATACCGTTGAAGTGTTGAAAAACCTTGCTGAAACATATAAAAAAATGGGAAAGCCGGACCAATCTGAAATGATGTTGGAAAGGGCTGAAGGAATTCTTTCGGAGGATTAACTCAGGTGTATCCAAGCAGTAATGCCGCAATTGCAGGCAATAATAACGAAATAGTCGTTAAACCGCAGAGGAATGCGCTCAGGATGGCATTGATTGTTTTTCTTCTGGTTTTCTCGGCCATGATAGTATATTTGAGCCGTATTGAAGTTTACAATGAAGCTTCCGGTGTAGGATTCGGAATCATCTTTCTTGTAGCCCTTGGCGAGTTATGCCGAAGCATCTTAAGAAAACCCAAATATTATGTCATTAATGAAATCGGCATCACCTGCCAAACCAAAACAACAAAAATATATACACTAAAATGGCAAGATATCACCGAAATAAAAATAATTCAGCAGGTATTTCTTTATTCGCTCGGCATATCCGCGCGGAACTACCGTATGATATCAGGAAAACTTGGATTAAGCGGAAAAATTGTAGCATTCATGAATAAACTTAATTTTCAGACGCCTATAGTAATACAACTGTTCGGTGCATCAGTGCCAATGCGGGATGTGCTGTCATTCATCGGTAATTTTTATGAAAGGCCGCTGGGGCTTTGTTACGGGAATATAGCATGCAATCCTCCGATAATTCGTCTTTACCAGAAATTCATAAAACCGTACAAAATGCTTTCTTACGCATGTATAATATTTTTTGTTGTCCTTTTGATTTTCGGGGTTTTAAGCCTGTACGAAGATGCTGTATGGAAAAAAGATTATCTGAAGGCAAACGCATATTACGAACAAAAAGATTATAAAAACGCCGAGGAGTATGCGCAAAAAATTCTGGATTTCACCAGGAAACGTATAATCATTGGCGGAGTTGAAAAGAATTTAAATATGCGGGATTCAATGGCACTCCTTGCGAATTCCCTCAGAATGCAGGACAAGCATTTTGACGCTCAGAGGATATATAAGCGGATATTGACCGGTCTTGAAAGTAATTTTAGCATAACCAATGCGGCGGTCGGCCAGTATTCGTACGCCTTGGGAGATGAGTATCTTTTGTTAAATGATTACATTAAAGCTGAAGTTTACTTGAAACGGTCATTACTGTCGCATGATTACAATAAATGGGCTACGGATGAAGAAATCGCATATATTTCAAATGGGCTTGGCGTAATCTATATGGAACAGGGGGACTATAAAGAATCTGAAATCATGCTGACTAAATCACTGAAGATTTACGAAGGCATGAAAAATGAAAGCAATAATTTTGATACGGCTACAATAATGCTTAATCTTGCGGATTTGTATTTCAGAACGGGGCGTAATGTCGAAGCACAGGCATTGACTAACCGCGCCAACGAAATTAAAACGAACATGAAATACTAAGGGACAAGGGGTCAGAACTTCAATTTTCACTTTTGCAATACGCATCATAGCAATCTCTCATGGATTTTCAAATATTTTTTATTTCATTTGCAATGCATCAGACTAAGTGGTCTACGCATTGTTTTGCACAGGCTAACTCCGAAGGAGTGAAAGCGTATAGGCGGGCGCGTTAAAAAACGACAATGGGTCAGGCCTGAATGACATGAAGATAGCACATAACCATTTGGACGACAATATAGTATAAAAGAAAAGGTCTCCTTTAGCCGATAAAGGAAGTATCAAACAAACCCTTTATCTAAAAGGAGACCTATCTATGTTAAGTATCGGCAATTGTGTGGAAACACTTGCGAAAAAATATCACAATTCTTTCGGTCTTCCCTTCCGAAACCATCTGTCTAAAGTAGACATCCAATCTGTCGTCCGTACAAGCAATATTTCATGGAGAGAGCGTGTTTTTTCGCCCTCGGTTACTATTTGGGCGATGCTTTCCCAAGTTCTTGATTCCGATAGGGCTTGTCGCCTGGTTTCTGCCCGGGTAGCCGCATATCTGGTTTCTGAAGGCAAGCCGGCGTGTTCGGATGATCCCAGCGCTTACTGCCAGGCTCGCAAGCGGCTTCCGGCTGATGCGCTCCCTTCTCTATCCCGACTAATCGGAAATCGCATAGAAGAAGAGACATCGGAAATACAGTTATGGTTCGGACGGCGTGTACGTATTGTAGACGGATCTTCCGTCTCAATGCCGGATACCTTGGAAAATCAGCGTGAATTTCCACAACCGTCTGAGCAATCTCCCGGGTGCGGATTTCCCGTCGCAAGCATTGCCACAATATTTTCCTGGTCAACGGGGATAGTATTGGATGCCTCAATGGGTTCCCTTCATGTACATGAACGCACCTTATTCCATCGAATCTGGGATTGCCTGAAGCCGAACGACATCTTGATGAGTGATCGGGGATTTTGCTCTTATGCAGACATCGCTGTCTTGAAAAAACGTGGTATAGATATCGTCATGAGAAGTAGAAAGAAGAGAGCCGATTTCCGTAGAGGAAAATGTTTGGCAAAAAGGGATCACCTTGTCACTTGGCAAAAGCCTAAGCAACGTCCGAAATGGTTGTCCGAAGAAGAATTTTCCGCGATTCCCGACGAGATGGAATTGAGGGAGGTTCAGATGGGAATAGACATTCCCGGCTTCCGTACGCGAAAGGTTACGGTAGTAACCACGCTTTTGGATCCGATTTCCTATCCGAAATCGGTGTTGATGGATTTGTATCGGCAGAGGTGGTTTTGCGAAATAGATTTGCGACACTTAAAAACTTCCCTGAAAATGGATGTTTTGCGATCGCATACTCCCGAAATCATCCGTAAAGAATTCTGGGCTCACATTCTGGTCTATAATCTAATTCGAGGCGTGATGAATACTGCCGCAAAAAAGTCGGGCTTAGCCATTCGGAGTTTGAGTTTTAAAGGCACCATTCAGAGGTTGACAGCGATAATCCCCAATCTTAATCATTCACTTGCGTATATCCGAGAAAATCTTCTAATACATTTAATCAAACGTATCGTTGCGGACATCCTGCCTGATCGCCCGAATCGTGTTGAACCCAGAGCCAGAAAACGACGCCCAAAGTCCTATAAGCTTCTCACCCTGCCACGTCACGAAGCGCGTAGGAGGCTCGTCGGATGA
>JACRIJ010000049.1 GCA_016220095.1 Planctomycetota bacterium
AGAAACCTATCTATAAAATCCATTATTTCATAATTATTATCCGTATCTATTGATACTATTTTGCCGTTGAATTATAATTCCACATTTATTCCATCCAATTGCAATCCAAACACCTTTTCCTTTATTTTTTCATTTACTACTAAATTTACCACTTTACCTAATTCCATTTTTTCAACCGCCAATTTCTTAACAATTACTTCATTACAGGACTTATCGGTTTTTAGCCTGATTTCATCAAGAGGCCCCAACGCATTATTTATTACGCGGTACACGGAAAATTCATCCATTTTCTTCACTTCTATATTTGGCAAATTATCCATGTCAACAATTATTACCTGCTCGCAGAAAAAAAAAGGCAGATAATAGATGTATATACAGTTATCTTTTTTACGGATATCCATAAATTTGCATATCTGTTCAATGTAAGTAATTGCACTCATGTTTTCATTCCAACTTAGAATCAATTGTGTTTTTCCGCTATCTTAATAAACTCAACTGCCGAATCAGGCGGAGGCATTTCATAAGCAATGTATCCATATTGGGCATTGAATTCCTTCCTTAGCGCCACGAGCAATTCATCCTCTTTCGTTTCCGCAGGACAGGCGATACATAATATCATAGCTCCGTCATTTGTGTAATGAACATCGGCCTATGTAGAATCTCCGGGGATGAGGGACTGCCAGTAAATGGCATGCGATTCTTCCGGATGCGTCTCCATGTACGCCATAAGAGAATTCGCGTTATTAAATACCTGCCGTGGTTTATCGGAATAACGAGGAACTTCGTATTCCTCTGCATTTTCTTCGGCTCCGCCAGGAAGAAACACCGACAGCAATCGTCTTACAACCGCAGGTGAACGTGTGTTGACCAATATGTAACAATCAGCAAAATACGGCATTTGTCATTTCCTCATCGCACATCACATATCCCCAAACTCAGAATATTATTCCTTCATGCAGTTGGCGGAGAAACTCTTCAACCGGCAATACATCAAGCCCGCGCAAATGATACGCGCGCAACCCCGTATAAACGCCGATCATGCGGTCAACATGAAGAGCTGAATAGGATTTGAGTTCGCGTAATCCGCCTTCCCACTTCGGATTCCACTTATCGGCGAATTTCAATTCAATGGCGGTTATATGCGCTGGCGCGACAGTCGTGCGCCGGCGCGTTTCTATAATAAAATCAATTTCCACTCCCGCCGATGTCCGGTAAAAACTAATGGGGTAATGCTTACCGCTGGTTTCATTATACACGCGCATTTCGTGGAGTATGTGGGTCTCAAGTGAACGCCCAAGCCAGTCCCTGTCCGGCGCCTGCCGCAATATGCCTGCCGCGGCGCGGGCTACACCTGAGTCAAACCAGTAAAACTTCGGATGAACCTGCTCACGAACCTTAATCTGCGGCCTGTAAGCCGGTAGAAATGACCCAATCAATGTATCCGTCAGGATTGAAAAATAATTATCCACTGTACTGCGCGATACGCCTGCGTCTCGGGCAATATTCTGTCCATTAACCATTTGGCCGTTGAACATACCTGCAACGCTGAGAAATCTGACAAATGGTTCAAGACGGCGCACAGCCCCCTCTTCACGAATCTCCTCTTTTAAGTATGTATTAACATAAGCGGAAAGGATGTCCGCAGTGCCTTCAGGATCCTCTATCACATATGGCAAATTGCCCCACTCAAGGGCGAATTTCAGGTTAAATTTATTTCCCAATTCGGCAGACACGAAAGGCGACATCTGGCAGGTAACCGCCCTGCCGGCGAGAAGGTTAGAAGCCCCGCGACGCAGTTTGCGCGCGGATGAACCGCATAATGCGAAACGCCATTTATGCATGTGCATCAGGCGCTGTACCTCGTCCAGAAGCGACGGTACCTTTTGGATTTCATCAAGTATCACCCATGTTTCAGGCCGACGCGCTTTAACCATACCCTCCAACGCACCCGGCGCACGTGAAAGCTCTAAACACAAGGATGCCTCAAGCAAATCAAGCCTAAGGGCATCGGGCAAGGCTTGAGTAAGCCACGTACTCTTCCCAACGCCTCGGGGTCCAAAAAGGAAAAAAGACCTGTCTGAAGGATGTAAAAGCCGCTTAAAAGTTTCCATAATAATATATATCTTACAATCATATTGTAAAAATGCAATGCAAATTTACATTTGAGCTGGAAGAATGCGCGGGCTGTTTCTTGGGCAAATAGCGTTTCTTTTCAAGAAGCGGCCTTTGCTTGTCCGAATTTATTTGACCGCCTTCTATAGGCCAAACGTTCACGGTACAGGCTCTCCGTAAAGCCGTCTGAGTTGTCTGCCATCACAGTATCCTTTCTAAAAAATCAATGCTGTAAAAAAACCTCAGTGCTCCTTAACCACAACGTAATCATGGCGCATATAATAACAAACCTGTAAAAACATCGCAAGCAAAAACGCTATTGCCTGGGGCGTATTCGCTCAGTAAATAAAATCCATCCTCTTCAGCGCCGTATTTGACACGACATCTGCCAATCCCTTGAATTCCTTTGTGCTCTGCAGAATATGCTCATAAAGCAATTCCGTGAGGTTATCAGAACAACGGAGAAACTCTTCACTTAACTTTTGCAATAATGCGTATTCTTCCGTCCCCAGCGAATCCAATATCGCCTGCCGTTGTCTCTTATCCTTCGGTGGAACGCCATCCGGAAATATACCATTAGCTTCTGCGACGATTCGGGCCGTATTATACGCCCCGATTTTCCTAAGCGCATCAACCGCTGCAAATGCGGTATCGCCGGCACTTATAGAAAAGTACAGTGGGAAACCACCATTATTGACTTCGCCTTCCAAATCCCAAACCGCCCGAAATGCCTGTTCGGCCGGCGACAGTTCCTGAAAATCCGTGCGCCAAAAACAGTCGCGTTTACTTAGCTGAATAAGCAAGACGTTTTTATACCTATTATCGCTCCAACTAAGCGGAACCCTGCCGACAAATCCCGTGCTCTCTGTCAAATCCATCACGCCTAATTTCATGGGATTAAGAGACCACGCTTCCGCTATTTTGAACACATCCTTTTCTTCCGGATACTCCAGGTCTTTGCGATCCCAGTATTCCTCCCCATGCCCTTCAGGAGGTTCACAGGTAAAAAAATCCATTTTGAGATCCTGCTCTTCTTTTGTCTTTATTCCTTTATTCCAGACAGCGAAAGATCCAAAACAGGCGTAAGCCCTGGAAACCTTTGCTTTATCAACCCGGGCCCATGCATGAAACTCAATAGTACTGTGGGTGCCAAAGTAAAACACCGGATCGTATATCTGCCCTAATTCCTCAATGAAAGGCGTACATCTGTCAGGCCTGTATGTGTTTCCGCAGTTAGGCAAGGCAATCCCAACGACAAAGACCCACCCATGGACAGGGGGTGTAATGAACAAGTGCGTTGCATAATGCTCGTATGACGCGGTGAGGCCGGTGCGCCAATTTGCCGGTTGTAAATCCTGCAATTTCAAAGACTCCGCTACTTTCATCGGGTCATCCGTCTTGATGGCAAGCCATGCATTTTTGCGCCCGAAACCCAAAGGAATGTCAGGCACAGGATCTATCTTCGGCAAGTCCGGCAGCATTGAAGATTCCAATTCGGACTTAAATTCAATGCCCATTTCCGGCTTTGATTCGGATTCAGGCTCTGGTTCCAGCTCAGGCCCGGAATCCGAATAGAGCGCCTTGCGCCGCGAGTATGCGACGACAATCATAACAATTATCGCCGCTATTAATAATAGGATGTTTACAGATGTATCCATTAATTTCTATCCGGCTTTTTCATCATCAAAAACCCACATTCCAAGATATCTACAAGGATGTATGCCATTATTCTGCGTTTTGATTACTCAAACGCGGAAGTCCGAAAGGAACATCCGATATCTTCCAGCGATCCTCAATCATATTAAGCAAAGAATCCTTCTGTTCCATTGTTATTCTAATATCGCTGAAGTCATGTTCCTTCCAATAAGGGTAATGCAGATAAACGACTCGCTTCTGAAGATAGGTCTCGCACCAAAAATCAAATCCGCTATAATCGGCAATGATGCGAAGGCAATCAAATTGTTTTATAGCATCCTTTCCTTTCAGATTTAAGGCGGTAGGAATCTCTCCTGCAAACCCACGCCCAAAATATGCCGCATCTACCTCAATACAGCCTTCTATATGGCTGTTGAATTCATTCAGTTCATCGGCTGGGATCCAGAATTCTTCGTGTTCCCGCCCCCCTACAACCCTTCGTTCAAAACGGGAAATATAGATCTCTTGCACGGAAAAGGTCGTTACATATCCGGCAAAAGCACCCGAAGCCGTATTCCACTTACGTGCAATCTGACTCGCATAGCTGAAGTTCGTAACCGATTGATCCTGCTATTGCAATACACTTTGTTTCCAAGCCGGAAGCATATCGCACCCGAAACGCAATATCCGCCATACACTCAATATTATCGTCTACATGCCCGAGCATCGGGCCTTCTTCGCAAAGCAATGCCAGGTTTGAACAGCCTTCTTTAAGCGGACGAAGGTTTAATAAAAGAATATCGTCAAGCGGCATATCCGCGCCATCGGCTATCCCCCGCATCTCTTCCATCATCTCCGGGAATGCGGACTTCAGCTTGTCGCCGGCGCTCTTTATGGTTTCCCTGGACGGGCATTCAGTGCCGTAAAAATACCATCCGCGCTGGCGAATGACATTATGGATGAGATATTTCAATTCGCGTCCATGATGAAACCCTATCTCATAAGGTGTTCCCTGTAATGTAAGAAATATCATTATTTCTTTCCTCGTTCGTCATATTCCTGCCGCCCGAAGCATCCTGTAAATCAGAGCCGGCGGTTGTGTTTACAAACATTATTATTTCCCCTTTCAACATTTTTGGCAGATATATTATCAACACGTTTATGTTTTCCATGTCCATTAAGGCAGTCTTGCTCAGAAGACTGCACGGCCGGATTGGTCTGTGTATGGGAACTTCTTCCGGTCTCCCCAGAGCTCCAAAACCTGAAAACCAGGTATTACGGAAGCAAATGCCACTACAGTACGTGCGAGAGAAAACAAAGCTTTGTTGCCCTCAGCCGTAACAATCAGTTCAAATTTTATCCTGCCCTGCCTTTCTTCTTTTTTATGTCCTTGAGCAATTTTTTCTCATCGCCGGCCAGTTTACGCCGCACTTTCTTAACGTCTTCCGAAGGCGGCAAGCCTTCCGGCCTTACTCCCCGCTGGATCAACATCTTGCGAACCGCTACATTATTCTCTATATGCTCATTTGATATTTGGGTTGTGCCGGACAAGTCCTTTTCTATGACATTATGACTGGTAAGTTCGGTCGCAAAATCCTTGGCCTTAATTGTCAGCGTCGGCAAAAAATCAGCCAACGGCCTGCCATCGGGAATCATTAGCTTGCGCTTCATGTCATTGGTAGAAAAACCGCCGAATAACGCCTGATCCCCTTTTGAACGGATAATTGCGAACCCCCTATCGTCAACGCCGCGTTCATAAATTATATCCGACAACTTTTTTTCGGATTTTGTCAGTTTATCGCGGGCAATCACGCGTCCGACATCTAAAAGCCGTTTCTCAATAATTTCCTGTTTCCGGGTTTGAACCGCAAAGTAAGTCTGGGCAAAAGAAATTTCGCTTTTCGCGGGATCTCCGTTTTGAGCGATGAGGTAGCAGGCATACCGGGTTAAAGCTATGTCGTCTATTTCTCTCTGGGAACCACTGCCTAAGTCGACCATTTTCCCGACATCGGCAAAATGGTCTGATACTGCGACACCGGCATTTTCGCAGGATTTCATGGCTTTTTCAATCGCATTCCTGAAATTATCCCACTTGGAATACCCTAACATCTCCTGTAATTCGCGCGCGCTCCAGCATTCCAGATTATTGAAAAGATAACAGGCGGTTTCAAATTTTCCGAAGAGTTCCGCAATGAGTTCTTTTTTCATGGTGTCCTCCTAAGACAAAGTAATCATGGTCAAAGCTAACTCTTTTATTATACCATCCGTACCCCTATAAATGCAAGAAATTATTCTTGCAAAGATGTTCTTCCTCCTTTCAGACTTTTTGTTAATCTTAACAAAATGGTTATATATTAGAAAGGCGCGAGTATCAAGCGAAAAAATCACTGCCCATGAGCGCTCGTGCCGAAATCGTCATAGTCGTCATCAAGCTTAACGTTTGGTAACCACGCTTACCTCATCACACAGTATCGGCGGTATTATGTTGTTTCCGAGGGCAGAAGCCGTATCGCCTATGTCAACCACATTTTTCAATGTCTGATAAATATTGCCCGCGACCATGGCGTCTTTTACCTGGCCGACAATCTCGCCATTTTCCACATACAACGCCGGTGAAACCGCGATTGAATAATCACCGTTGGGTATATTGCCGCTGTGACCCCCAAGCGCGCCTTCAAGTATAATGCCGCGGTCAATTGCCTTAATCAGTTCGGCAAGTGTTTTATCGCCAGTCCCGATGCCGAATTGCGCTATGCCGGGCATCGGCCTGGTTGTTATCGTATCACCGCCCCATTTATATCCGTGGCCGTTCGGCGCGGCCTTCAGTTTGCCTGCATAATTCAAATCATAGTAGAAATTTTTCAGGACGCCTTTTTCCACAAAAGGCAGATACCGACAGGCGACGCCTTCATCGTCAAATGCCCGCGCTGACGGATATTTGTCGTTTAAGGGGTCATCATAAACCGTTATTTTTCCAGACCATATCTTCTGCCCGGCCTTACCGGCAATCGGCGATATCTTTTCGTAAATGCTTTTGCCGCTGAGCCCGCTGAGAATTCTCGCAATAAGGACGCCACTGCTGTTGGGCATGAACAGAGTCTTCATCGGGCCGCCCTTGGGAACCACTACCTTTGATGCAGAATTGTATAGATGGATTATTTCGTTTATCAGGCTGTCCGGCATCGGTTCAAAGGCCTTGCTTGTGAAAAACCGCAAAATACCGGTGGCCGAACCCGGGAATATCACGCCGGCAATCATATAATACGCGGTGCTCTTATAGGAAATATCCGTGCCCGCGGTGTTGCTTATCCTAACCTCGCTGATATGAGTGACTGCATCAGCTACAATTTCTCCGCTTGTTTTGGATTTTAATAATTCGGAAACCCGCGCGCATTCATTAACCAGTGCGGTATTAGCGGTCTTTTCAAGGGACGCATTATACGTATTAAGTTCAGGAATTTTCACGGTCAAAGGAAATTCATAATCCGCCTCTGCGCCGCCCTGAAGCGAATTAAGGGCGTTGCGCAGGAATTCCTCCCTGTTCAGCAGGTTTCTCGTGCAGGCAAATCCAATCCTGCCGTCTTTTATTATCCGCAGACTTGCGCCGGACTGTAATTTACTGTCTATGTCATGAAGCTTGGCATTCTTGAACGAGATATTATTGGCGTTCTGTTTGAGCCAATATACCTCGGCCTTGTCGCTGACACTTTTGGACAGTTCAATCAGTTTTTCCATCAGATTCCCCCCACGACTAAATTATTAACCAGAATATTGGGGCCGCCGAGAGAAGAACGAAGATTCAATTGCCCTTTTCCACATCCGCCGGTTTTACGCAAGACGAGCTCATTGCCGACAGCTTTGATGTCTTTAAGGGTCTGATAAAGATTGCCGGATATATTTATATCGCGTACCATTTCCGTTTTCTTGCCGTTCTTCACGAGATAGGCGTACAATGCCCCGAAACTGAAATTCTCTCCGGATGTTGAACCGCCTTTGGCGTCCACCACGTACAAACCGTCGCCGAGCATACCAAGCAGAGCTTCAAGACTATGCGAGCCGGGCTCAATAAAGATATTGCCCATCCTGATAATAGGCGCGTAATTATAATCCTCGGCTATGCTATGTCCTGAAAGCGGCTCGTTGAATTCCGCCGCGGTTCGCCGGGAATGCAATCGCCCTGTTAACACGCCGTTTTTAATGAGCTGGACGCGCCGCACCTTTACGCCTTCGTCGTCATACTTATAAAATCCAAGCTGGCCGGGCATAGGGGCGTCATCAGCAATATTGAGGACATCACTGCCGAAATTACCGCCGATTTTCATTTTTTCACGCATAGCCGGAAGGGTTTCAATAATATCGGCCTCGGAAAAATGGCCGAAAGCCTCGTGCGCGAATACGCCGGTTATGCCGGGATTAAGGATGCAATTATACATGCCGCCTTTGACCGGGCTGGATTTCAGCAGGTCAATTGCGACAGCTGTATTCTCTTCAAAGAGTTTCTCCTGATTTCTTATTGATGAAAAACCGTCGCTTCCGCCGGCGCCGACGCGGATATTCTGGATAAGATTGCCGTCCCTGCTGGTAATCAGGCCGCTTAATTGAACGGTTATCAAATCTTCCCTTATTTCCGTGCCTTCAGAGTTAAGGAAATACTTTTCCCTGCAGATCTCACGATAAGAGATATTCGCCATCACTATTTTATCATATTTCAACGGAATGTTATTATATTTACGGGTGAGTTCAAGCTTCTCGGCCATGGTGACTTTCCGAGGGTCTTCCTTCAATTCAGGGATGAAGGCATCCTTAATGACTTCAGTCGGGGCAAATCTTACTGGTTCCTTGCGGGCCTTGCCGATAAGATGCGCGTTTTCAGCGGCGAACCGGACTGATTTTGAAGCATCCGTGAGCTGTGTAAATGCAACGGACGCCAAACCGCCTTTGTCCAACACCCTGACAACATACCCGTCCGTGGAATTTGAGCCTATCTGGGATAATTCCCTGCCGTTAAAAGCGACAATTGTATCTTTTTTGATTTCGTAACGGATATCAGCATAATCCGCCTTGGCTCCGTTAATAATTTTTCTCAGCGTATCAAACATATTTTAACATCATTTTTCAATTTGATATTTACAACTTTCAATTTACAATATTATATATCAGAAATCACTAAAATCAAGCGAAACCGCGCAGGCTCAAAGCCTGCGGCTACCTTCGCTCACTACAGGTATTCCTTCTTCCTCCTCATAACTAAGAAGGCAGAATGCAGGCCGACGTTCCGTCCGTCGTCCCTCGCTTCTCGCTACTGATTACTCGCTACTACGTAAGACACCAGACTCCTGACTCAGGACTTAAAATTCGTGACCCGTTTCCCGTGGCCCGTTTAAACGAAATCCGAGACCCGGGATCCGAGGTCCGAGGTCCGGGCGCCGAGTACCGTAACTCGGAACCCGGACATCGGAACTCGGCTCTCGGACGCCGTCCTTCATTCTCCATTTTTCCTTCTTCGTCGTAATCTGTGGTTTCGTAATAATCCGTCGTGCTTCATTACTTTTCTTTACTTGTCATCTTCCTGCCCCACGAGGCATTTTGCAAATTCAAATAGAATTTTTCAAAAATCTCTGTCAAATTCTTCAAAACAGCTGTTTCTTCAGCCTCTATTTCCTCATTTTGTTTCCGGGCTTCCGGCGAATCATCTTTATAGGCTATTCGGCCCTTCACGACACATAAATGATTAACCTCTGCGCGCCAAACCTTGTTTTCCTGATATGTAACATACAATTTTGCGCAAAATTTCTGCCCCTCTGCCGGAGGAAGCAGTTCGTATTCATGCATGGGATAGTCGGCCGGGACATACTTACCATTCGGCTCTTTGATCTCCCCTGGCGTTCCATATATTGAATCAACATCGCCTTTTTCCGTCCCTGTTGTCGGAACTATTAAATGCTCTAATTCAGCTATTTTCTCTTTAACACTCAAGTTAGTATTCGGCTTTAATTCATTGCCGCCGTTTCCGCAACCAACGCAAGCGAACAATATAATGAAAATTATTATATAGTTTCTCATGTTTTTCTTAGGAATCATACTCCAAAATAAGCATCTCTGTATTCTCTGTGGCTACGTTTCGTCATATCATTCGTCGTCCCCCCGCTACTCAGTTTACCCTGAGCGCATAGCGAAGGACTACTGGGTGTGCGGGCTGGGACCTTTTGAGACATTTCGGGTCTGAAATTGGTTGACTCTTTCATAAGTTTCTTCTAACCGATTTTCGGCTTTATTTTGTACTGAATAGCGCATAATTTTTCCTGATAAAGATATTCTACCACCTCCT
>JACRIJ010000052.1 GCA_016220095.1 Planctomycetota bacterium
GCTCATAGGCGGTTCTGCGGCAATGCACGAAGTGTATAAGATGGTTGAAAAAATAGCGCCGACTGATTTGCCCGTGCTTATCCAGGGTGAAACCGGCACCGGCAAGGAACTTATAGCGCACGCGATACACAATAACAGCATACGCGCTAAAAATGTATGGCTTGCGTTTAATTGCGCCGCTTTGCCGCAGACCCTGCTTGAAAGCGAGTTGTTTGGCTACGCAAAAGGCGCGTTTACCGGCGCCGTTGCCGACAAAAAAGGTTACCTTGAAATCGCCTCTGAAGGTACGTTGTTCATAGACGAGATTGCCGATATGCCGATGGTTATGCAGCAGAAACTTCTAAGAGCTCTGGAAGAAAAACAAATCAGGCGAATAGGGGCTGAAAAACCTGTTTTCGTTAATCCGCGTTTTGTTTTTGCCTGCAACAGGAACCTTGAAGAGCTTGTAAAAAATAAATTATTCAGGGAAGACCTTTTTTACCGCATGAACGCTATTGTTATAAATCTGCCGTCGTTGAGGGAGCGGAAAGAAGATATACCCGCGCTCGTAAATCACTTCCTGAAGAAATATTCCGTGCCGAACGAGCCTATGGAAATAACCGGGGAAGTAATGGATGTCCTGTGCGGCTGGGATTGGCCGGGAAACATACGCGAACTTGAAAATGAGATGAAAAAAATCTGCGTACTTAATAAGGATTCGCGTACGGTTCAGGCGCGGATGATTTCGGAAACAATACGCAATCGCAGTACGTCTACCGCGTGCGGACCTGGAAAGGGTCGGACTCTTAAAGAGTTGAGGGAGAATTTTGAAAGAGAAACGATACTTGATACTCTCAGGAGGAAAGACGGCAACGTCACCCGCACCGCGCACGAACTTGGCTACGCAAGGCCGAGTTTTTATGAGAAAATGAAACAGCTTGGAATAGCGCCGGAAACAAAATAACAAAGAGCGCAAAGAACCGGACGTGCGCCGCGTATTCCGAATCACGAATTCACACGAATTACCGCGAATTACGGACTATTGCTTCCTAATTACTATTCAGTGTTTATTTGTGGCAAATTTCGTTTCGTAGATTCGTCCTTCATTCATCCTTCTTCATTTTGCATTTTCGCGTTATAGGTTGCGGCTATGCCCTATACCAAAGCGAAGTGCTTGGCACATAGTGTGCTGTTTTGTTATTTAGAATTTTCAAAGACGTGCCCTAATCTCAAATCCCATATCGCACATCTCATATCCGTTTTAACGCATAAACTCCTTGAATTTTAAGCATTTCATATTATAATGTCGTTATGAAGTTGAAAAGTTTATCGGACCATCTCGTTTTAATACGCGCCGCGGCTGATAACTGCGAGTGGCGTAAAGTTAAACGCATCTGTGAAACAGTATTGAAACATATAGCTGAGCTCCCTCATTCGCATGACGACGAATTTGAGTTGTACCTGAACCTCGGCACTGTTTGTTCACGTCTTGCAGAATATTCATCTTCTCTTGACGCCCTTTATAAGGCCAAAATGATTGGTTATAAATGCAACATTGCACCGTCAGGCATTGCATTTGTATCATTTATGATGGGGGCCGATTTCGTGCTTTTGAGAAACGTAGACCAGGCGTTAAGCGAGACGATGAAGGTTGTGGAGTATTATAAGAAATACGGTTTTAATACGCCGCCTATGGAAAGATATACCTATCTCGGGATGCTTATGCAGTTGGCATATTGCTTTTTGTATAAAGGACAATTGGAAAAAGCAGGGGATATTATTGAAAGGGAGGTCCGCGAATATGACGATGTTTTATCAGACGAACTCATTTTGCTTGATTTCTATCATTTAAAGGGCGAATACTATGCGGCAATAAAGGATTTTGGAAAGGCGCGGCAGGCGTTTCAGAACTGCATAAAGTTAAGCGAACAGAAAAAATTTCCGGTTTCAGCTCTGGAATCACAGGTGCATCTGGCCGTAATGGACATGCTTGATTCCAATATTGAAAGCGCCGTAAAGACATTAAAGGCAAACATGAAGAACGCGAAGCGTTGCAGACTTAACGATGTATTCTGCGAATCCGCGCTTCTTCTCGGCAAATGCTATTCGCTTTTGAACATGCCTGACAAGGCTTCGGCAATAGAGATCCGCATAAAGCCGGTATTGTATAAACTTGACATAGTCTGGCTTTATGAAAAAAACCGTGAATTTGACGTCATTTACCGTCGGTTGAACTCCTCCGCTGAAAAGGGCAGGCCGGATGATGTCAGTATTCCTAAAGTGCTTGTTGATACGATAAACAGTCACCATAAAAATTCGTCTTATAAGGACATGCTCATAGGCGGTTCTGCGGCAATGCACGAAGTGTATAAGATGGTTGAAAAAATAGCGCCGACTGATTTGCCCGTGCTTATCCAGGGTGAAACCGGCACCGGCAAAGAACTTATAGCTCATGCAATACACAACAACAGCATGCGTGCGAAAAATGTATGGCTGGCGTTTAACTGCGCCGCCTTGCCGCAGGCACTGCTTGAAAGTGAATTATTCGGTTATGCGAAAGGGGCCTTTACGGGCGCTGTCGGTGAAAAAAGGGGATACCTTGAAGTCGCTTCTGAAGGGACGTTGTTCATAGACGAGATTGCCGATATGCCGATGGTTATGCAGCAGAAACTTCTAAGAGCTCTGGAAGAAAAACAAATCAGGCGAATAGGAGCTGAAAAACCTGTTTTCGTTAATCCGCGTTTTGTTTTTGCCTGCAACAGGAACCTTGAAGAGCTTGTAAAAAAGAAATTATTCAGGGAAGACCTTTTTTACCGCATGAACGCTATTGTTATAAACCTGCCGGCGTTGAGGGAGCGGAAAGAAGATATACCCGCACTCGTAACTCACTTCCTGAAGAAATATTCCGCGCCGAACGAGCCTATGGAAATAACCGGGGAAGCAATGGATGTCCTGTGCGGTTGGGATTGGCCGGGAAACATACGCGAACTTGAAAATGAGATGAAAAAAATCTGCGTACTTAATAAGGATTCGCGCACGATTCAGGCGCGGATGATTTCGGAAACAATACGCAACCGCAGTACGTCTACTGCGTGCGGACCTGGAAAGGGCCGGACTCTTAAAGAGTTGAGGGAGAATTTTGAAAGAGAAACGATACTTGATACCCTCAGGAGGAATGACGGCAACGTCACCCGTACAGCGCATGAACTCGGCTACGCAAGGCCGAGTTTTTATGAAAAAATGAAACAACTCGGAATAACACCGGAAACAAAATAACAAAGAACGTAAAGAAGCCGGACGCGCGCCGCGTATTGCGAACCACGAATTCACATGAATTGAAATACTTAAGCCATGTCAGTGCATATAAATCGTTTTCTGCCATACCCCTGCAATCAGGTTTTTATTTTTCATCTTACATCTATTCGTCCATAGTCAGTCAAACCATACAGCGTCATAATTTTATTACACTTTTGCTTTGGTTTAGCAGTATTGTTTTTATTGCGACGGCATATCTTGTTGATTTGCAAGGCGTTAAGACTGCGGTACTTTTTGCTGATTTCATGGTTTCTGGCACTGATTTTGCGTAATTATTCAATGTTCAGCATTTAAGGAGACTTGCTATGAATCACAAGACGGCGGCAAACTGTCCTCCTTTCAGCAGGGAGGACGTTCTTGCGGTGCGCGGGCATCCGGCTACGAAAAAGGTTGAGCGTAATAACGGCTCTTCCCGTCCGATTGAAGAATGGTCGTATTTTTCGGCCGATACGGGCATGAAGGAATGCTTTTTTTTCAGCAATAACCATCTTGTCGGCTGGAGCGAGGCGAGGATGTGATACGAAGTAGCGAGTAGCGAGGGACGACGGACGGAACGACGGACGGAACGACGGACGGGATGACGAACGAGTAAAAACCTGAATTTCACAGCCTCTATTTTTAAAAGGAGAAAAAATGGTTTTCAGCATGGCAAATAAGAAGAACGAATTGGCGATATGCGTTACCGAAGTTCTTGCAATGGCGTTTTATGCTGGTTTCGCACGGGCGCAGGAATCTGTTCCGGTTTCAGCGGAGGAAATAACCGTTACCGCGGCGCGCGTAGAGGAGCCCGTTTCCCAGGTGCCGCAGAGCGTGGAAACCGTTTCTTCAGAGGAAATCGCGCGCCATCAGCCCCGCACTATGGCCGATGCCATGAAATATGAACTCGGCATTTGGCTTCCCAGGGCAGGCGGTCACGCGGCTGGAGGGCCGATAGTGCGCGGTTTTACCGGCACGCAGATGCTGTTAATGGTGGATGGCGTAAGGCTTAATAACAGCCAGTTAAAAATCGGTCCGAACAAATTATTTAACCAGATGAATATAGATGCGGTGGAGCGCATAGAGATTCTAAAAGGGCCCGGCGCCGTCCAGTACGGCAGTGATGCCATTGGCGGAGTCATAAACGTTATCACGAAAAATTCACTTTTTTTTCCGGAACAGCCGCAGTACGACGCCGCATTTAAGGGGCGTTACGGGTCTGTTGACGGCGAACAGCGCGAGTCTGCGGACGTATCGTATGCAAACCGTTTGCTCAACTTTAATGTCGGCGTTTCTTTTGCCGATATAGGGGACGTTAAAGGCGGCGGAGACCTTGGAACCCTGAAACCTTCATCGTGGAACGAGGAACATTTCTTCGCAAAGGCAAACGTGCGTTTTTCCAAAACAAAAAAACTCGGTATTTCATACCTTAATACGTTCAGGCAGGACATTATGACTTACAGCCAGTCACGTGTGAACCAGAGCGGTATACCGAAAACCTTCAGGCCTGAAGAGGCGCATACTATATTCAAGGCATCATTTGAGGCCGGTGCCGTCGCAAGATGGGCCGACAATATGAAAATATACATCTCTAATCAGACATTTGACAACGTCGTTGAAACAACGACCGAAAATTCATCAAAGATAACTGAAATAATCAGGGATCGGGATGAAAACATGCTCGGATTAGGCGTACAGATGACGTCGCCGCTTTCCGGGGAAATGCGGTTAATTTACGGAGCCGATTACAGGTATGACAATATAAAGGAAACCAAGGTTCAGTACGTTACTACGAAATCCACCGGTGCGGTTAAGCTGACTCCTTCAACGGACGGCCAGACGCCGGACGGGACTTACGATGTAATAAGCGCCTTCAACATGTTTGAATGGCAGATGTTTAACAGGGCTAAATTATTTGCGGGACTGCGTTTTGAGAGCGCGCATCTGGATTCCAAACCCGCGCCCGAAGATCTCGCTTCAGGTTTTTCGCTCGAAGACGTAAATCTGAATAAGCGCTGGAGCGCGATTACTGAAAGCGCCGGCATGATAATTCCGGCCGGTACGGGTACGGATATTACCGTGAATATCGGTACGGGTTTCCGTTCACCAAATTACGCGGACGTTTTAAGATTCGGCGTGACGAACACGAAAGTTTTTGTGCCCGCGCCGGATGTGGAACCGGAGCACAGCCTTTCATACGAACTCGGCCTCAGGCGTTACAATGAGACGTGGACAGGCAATATTTCCGTATTTTATAATTCACTTAAGGATATTATTGTTGAGGAGGCTACAGGAGGTTACCTTGACATTGACGGAGACGGGCAGAATGATTCCGGGGAAGCTGTTTATACCAAGAACAACGTCGGCAGTGCATACATGTATGGAATAGAAGCAAAGTATGATGCCAGATTGAACGAACATTTTACGCTGTTTGGTAATACAGCATGGGTGCTGGGCAAAGATACGGAAAGTGATATCCCGTTAGGTTATGTTCCGCCCGCGAACGGCCTTCTCGGCGTGCGCTGGCAGAAAAAGGCTTCGGATTCGTTATGGATGGAACTTTCCTTAAAAGCAGTATCAGCTCAGACAAGAGAAACACCTGACGACAGGGCGGATGCGGGCCGCGCCATGGATCCGGCGTTGAAATATCCGTCAGCGGATAATCCGCCGCTCAGGAGCGATTACAGCATACCGGGCTATGCAGTGTTGAACATGTACGTCGGCGGCTCAGTACTAAAAAATATGACCGTAACTACAGGCATAGAGAATATATTTGACAGGGAATATCGCGAGGTGTTTTCGGATATTGATTCACCCGGAAGAAATATTTTTCTGTCAGTAGAAATAAAATTTTAGGAGAAAAAACTATGCGGTATAAAGACGTAATTACGTTTGCGTTGCTTATAATGATAAGCTCCGGCGCGGTTTATGCCCAGTCCGTAACTGTTTATACGACAGTTAGCGCGAACAGCCTTGGATATGACAGGGTCAGTACCACAGCCAATCCGCCGTCGTCGCCGTTTGATACCACGTGGCAGGCCTTGAATGCGGCCGCGATGACAAACATGTCTACGGACAATGCGGTCAGGTATGAGACACGCAGGACCACGGCAAGATACCAGTTTGACTCGCAGTTGTTCAGTTTCAAGGTCGCGGAATCCGCAGACGTTGTAACCCAGCTTGACGTGAAATGGAACGGTTATGGAGAGGCCCAGGCGGCTTATCCATGTTATTTATATATATGGGAACGCAATACGCCTTCGTGGCAGTTGATTCAGCAGTCCGATATAGGCGCGCCTGACGGAACGCTGAGCGGGGTCTTGTCATCCGGTTTTTCCAATTATATAAGCCCTGACGGCTATGTTTATCTTACGGCGCAGGCAAAGCATTATAATTATGCGCCCACGATAACGCTTAGCTCGCCTGGAAGCGGCACATGGCAATGGGATAATTCTACGGCATCCCTTTCGTGGACAAGAAGCGATTCCGACAATGATAGTTTAGAGAGTTACGCGGAGATTCGCAGGTCGGACAGCGGGTGGACTACTAATTCCGGATGGATTGCGGGTTCATCATGGTCGGTTGGCATGCCCTGGAACGGGTGGTGGTATTACTGGCGCGCGCAGGTCAGGGACGGAATAGTTACGAGCAGTTTTACATCAGAATGGTCCGTTGGCTGGGAATGGAGTAAATCATCCTGTCCGTTCTTTTACGTCTGGGATGGCGAGAAATACCAATATATTACGGACATAGGCGGTTCAGGCATAGGAATCAAAGACAAAAACAGGGACAAAGACGTGTCCCTTATCAGACCTGCCCAGGTTGTGATGGGTAAGAATTTTCCTGCAAAAAATGGAAACTATGAGGTTAAAATCAAGGAAATCCTGAGGGAAATCACGTATCTTGACGAAGCGCAGTTATGGGTGGTTGACTGTCCGTCGGATTATGAAATAGCATCTTCAAGCGCTGAACAAGCAGCTCTTAACAAGTTGAATGATATTTATATGCCACCGGAATGCGAATTCTATACGATAAATACCGGAAAAGCCATACTGCCGGTTTCCGCGATTGATAATAACGGTACGGACATATTAGCTGTGATTTCTGCAGTGGACGGCCGGCCCGCGCCGGTTGATGAAAACGCGGAGATGAATTATTACATACTTGATTTCGGCAGGATAAACGCGGATTACGTCAAACTTGTCTTTGACGGATGGCGTGCGGATGTTGACGAATATCCCAAGGAATCCGGGCCTGTGAGAAGCATAGAATTGATGAATGACAAAGGTGAATGGGAAAAGGTGCGCAGTCTCGGCAAAATATCCGGCGATTTCAAGACTATAGCAGTTCCTCTTAAGGGTTTATTCAAAAATCGCAAAGACCACAGGATAAAAGTCATTAATTACGGTAAAAGGCGTCATATAAATATGTATGACAGGATTCGGCTTGACGCGTCTCCGGACATCGCCCTTGACATAGTGCGGATACCGGTGAGTGAGGCCGTGCTTTCTTTTGCCGGTATGCCGACGCTTGACGGCATTGGTAACAAAGAGAAACGGATATTGCTTAGAGATGACTCCAATCCGGTTGATTCCGTCAAACTTTTCAAAGGCAATTTCACAAGGTACGGTGAAGTGACTGAACTTTTGAAAAATACTGATGATCGTTACGTGATAATGAATTCAGGCGATCAGGTTTTGCTGAAGTTCAGCGAATTAAAGAAACCGCTTGTGAAAGGCGCGGACAGGACGTTTATACTGAAAACTTTTCTGCATTTCAAGGCCGGATCGGATAATCCCGCGCAGACGGTATTGCCCATGCCTTTCAAAGGCATGAAAAAATATCCGTACACGGCCGCAGATGCAGGCTATCCGTTTACGCCGGAAAACAAATTGAGTATGCAAAAATACAATACAAGGGAATACAAAACTGACCCTCTTTTACACGCGTATTTTGACAAGAACTCAACATTAAAATATGAATACATGAAAGCGGCGGAAGAACCGCATTCGTTGAATACGGATTTCGTTGAATTAAAGGTAACGTACGATTCGTCAGGGACAGCGCCTTCAATTCCAACGCTGTCTTATCCGGTTGACGCCGCGACCGACGTTGAGACGTCTCTTACATTTGTATGGGGCGCGTCTTCCGGGTCTTCACCGATTACGTATCAGATGCAGTTGGCCTCGGATGCCGGATTTACCTCAATAATATCGGATATAAGCAACATTGCCACGGTTTTTTATCTGCTTTCACTCAGTCTGGATACCCAGTATTTCTGGCGCATAAAGGCAATGAACAGTTTAGGCGCGAGCGGCTGGTCATCAACGTGGTCGTTTACAACCGGCGGGATACCTTCTGTGCCGGTACAGGCAGGTCCGGCGAATACGGCAGACGGGGTTGAGCTTTCTCCGGTGTTTGAATGGAATGCCTCTTCTGGGGCTTCGCCCGTTTCGTATACCCTGCAGGTTGATACGGAAAGCGCTTTTTTAAATCCGATAACGATTGACCTCGGCGGTTTGTATGTAACCGCGTATAATACAACGGCCGTGTTGAACGAAAATACCCTTTACTACTGGCGCGTACAGGCATCCAATGATTTCGGAGACAGCGCCTGGTCGGCGACATGGACGTTTACCACAGGCATAAAACCCGGAGTTCCCGCGCTTAGTCTGCCCGTATCCGGGGTAACCGGCGTTGATATGCCGGTGGTGTTGGAGTGGAATACGGTGTCTGGAAGCAGTGGAATTACATATACGGTGCAGGTAGATGCCGATATTACGTTTGCTTCGCCCGATTATAATCAGGGTTACATCACGAATACAAAATTCATCGTGAACAGCCTGAATAATGCGGAGATATATTACTGGCGCGTGAAGGCCGTGAACGCCATAGGCGAAAGTTCATGGTCGTCAATATGGCCGTTTACAACAAGCGCGAGCGCTACGGTTCCTACTGTGCCGGATATGTCATCGCCTTCGGACACTGCCGCGAATATTGCGTTGAATACGGTGTTGTTATGGGAGGCTTCTTCAGGTACGGCTCCTATCAGTTATACAGTGCAGGTGGATGGGGATTTAACGTTTACATCTCCCCTGGAAAATACCGGCAATGCGGCGTGGTATCAGCCGAGCGGCCTTGTGTACGGCGCTACATACTACTGGCGCGTAAAGGCGTCTAACGGTGTCGGCAACAGCAGTTGGAGTGCAACGCGTTCGTTTACCACGATGAGCGACCCTGCGCTGGATCCTTCAAGTCCGCCTGTAACGGGAGAATTACCGTCCAAACCCGTGCTGGATATTCCGGCGAACGGCGCGGAGGATATTGACATCGGCACGGTATTAGGATGGCTTTCCTCAAGCGGCACTTCTCCGGTCAAATACGATCTCCAGATAGGGCTTGACCAGCCGGTAAGCCAGGTTTTATTTACGGCGTCCGATATTTCAGCTTCATTTAAGGCAGTAACAAATCTGCCTTACGAGATGAACCTGTACTGGCGCGTGAAGGCGAAAAATGCATACGGCGAAAGCGAATGGACCGACGCATGGTCGTTTAAGACAAAGACAGAAGAAACGGCGGGCACGGGGGGCGGCAGTACGGCTTATGCGCTGATAGTAACAACGCCTTCGGCAATGATTTTCTATGCGCAATACGGTAGTACAACGCCGGCGGCGAAAAAACTGGCTGTATTCAATGGCGGAACTGCTAACTTTACGTGGACATTACATGAAGATACGGATTGGATGACGGTCAATCCCCTGACGGGTTCTTCGGTACAGATAACCGATGTTGACGTAATCGTTGATGCATCAGGCAGACCGGAAGGCGTGTATTCGGGCATGATAACCATTACAGCAGAGAATGCGTCCAACAGCCCGGTTACAGTGCCTGTAACTCTTTATATATATAATGATGCGTCACCGGGCTCTTCAGGCGGTTCACCCGGCACGACTGATGCTAATGCGCCGTCAAAACCCGTACTGTTTTCTCCGGCGAATGGTGCGATAGGGTTGTATCCCGCGCCAAAGTTAGTGTGGGAGAATACGGCCGGCACGTCATATTGGCTACAGGTTAGCAATGAACAGGGATTTGGTACGCTTCTGGCAAGCAAGACCCTGGATGCCGCGGAGTATCAAACCACCGGCATGCAAATTGATACAACATATTACTGGCGCGTGAAGGCGGTCAATTCTGCCGGCATGAGCGAATGGTCGGATACGTGGTGGTTCCGGGTGCAGAGTAAAACTGGCGCAGGTAATGACGAAACGCCTTCGGTGGTAAAAGGGTGCTTTATTAAGACATTGAAGTAGACATTATACACACAATAGTTGAACTGCGGGGCGGCCGAATGCGCGTTGCCCCGTAAGTTCTATCTTGCATTCTCAGCATTACATGTTATAATGCCGCCATGAAGATTAATCGTTTGGCCGATTATTTTGCGCTTATGCATACTGCGGCCGGGAGCCGTAAATGGCGGGAGTTGAAACGCCTCTGCGAAACCGCTTTGAAAAAAATATCAAACTTTCCGCATTCGCATGAGGATGAATTTGAATTATACCTGAACCTTGGCATTGCCCGTTCACGTCTTGCCGAATATTCATCTTCTCTTGAAGCCTTTTACAGGGCTAAAATGATCGGCTATAAATATGGCATTTCTCCGGCGCGTATCGCGTTTACGTCATTTATGACGGGCTCCGGCCTGGTGTTGTTGAAAAGCATCGGCCAGGCATTGGATGAAATCCTTAAGGTTGAAGAATATTTCCGTAAACACGGATTTGATACGCCGCCTATGGATAAATATGTGTACGTCGGCATGCTTATGCAGTTGGCATACTGTTATTTATACAAAAATCAGCTGGATAAGGCGGGGGAAATTATTGAAAAAAAAATACCGGGTTATCCCGATATTTTATCCGAGGAACTTATCCTGCTTGATTTTTGCCATCTGAAGGGCGAATACTGCGCGGGAATAAAAGAATACGAGAAAGCGCGCCGGTCTTTTACGGAATGCGTAAGAATAGGCAGGCAGGCGGATATGCCTCTTTCCGTCATGGACGCCCGTATACATACAGCCGTCCTTGATTTGTGCGGAGGCGATGTTGAGGGCGCCGTTAGAATACTTAAAGCCAATATGAAAAACGCAAATCATTTAAGGCTCAGCGAAGCATTCTGCGAATCGGCGCTTCTTCTCAGCAAGTGTTATTCGCTTCAAAACCTGCCTCATAAGGCGGCGGCGGTTGAAAACCGCATAAAACCCGTTCTTGGCAGGCTTGACATAGTCTGGCTTTATGAAAAAAACCGCGAATTTGACATTCTTTGCCGGCAGCTGAAGGACGCGAGTGAAAAGAGCATGTCTATTGACGATAGCATTCCTAAAGTCCTTGTTGATACGATAAACAATCACCATAAAAATTCGCCTCATAAAGACATGCTCATAGGCGGTTCTGCGGCAATGCACGAAGTGTATAAGATGGTTGAAAAAATAGCGCCGACTGATTTGCCCGTGCTTATCCAGGGTGAAACCGGCACCGGCAAGGAACTTATAGCGCACGCGATACACAATAAC
>JACRIJ010000051.1 GCA_016220095.1 Planctomycetota bacterium
CCTTAATATAACGCCATGAATGGCGTAAGTATCAGGCTTTTGACATACAAACCCAGCCATAAATGGCTGGGCTATTATACGCTATATGTTTTTTCTATTATAACTACTATGTTAAAATGCCACCTTGACTGAGGCAGTACACGAATTAGTAACCCGTCAGTGAACGGCAAACACGGACTACGGACGTTTTTAAACAGGGACTTTATAAGACCTTTACGAGACTCGACGGCGGCTCGTTCAGGGCATATATTAACCGTTGGCGGTCTCTTAAGATCTCGTCAAGTCCCTGTTGTGGTTCGTCGTCGTCCACTGACCGGTTACACGAATTAACTGGTGAATAACTAAACAACGAAACAATGTAACAACATATCTGAGATCTCAAATCTTAAATTTAAATCGTCCCGGCATCCAATTGCATGTCAATAACTTGAATCATAACGCCCCACGCATGAACGCTCATCATATCAAAGCGGGGCACGTAGTTATACCGCACCCGGAGTCCGTCAATCTTGAATTCATTGGGCAAATCTATAGGGTCGTAATTCTGTCCGCTGTCATCTTCAATACCGTAAAAACCGCCTTCAAGATATATATATCTGATGGTACCGGCACCGGCAAAATCGCTGTCCTTGTCACTGTTTTTCTTACAGCCGGACATGCCTGCCGCACAAAGGAATATTGTAATGAATAACACCGCCAATTTTAGTTTCATATAAGGAAGCTGAATGGAAAAGAAAGAAAAGACGTATGCAGACTCCAGACTCTGAGACTCAACTATCTGCCTCCCCCGGCCGGCACCTTAACCGTACCGGCATAATTGAATTTCTCAATCGTCGGCAATTGAATTATGGTATTACCGCCCGGGCCGGGCAGGATATTCACGTTTCTCAGGCGCGTATTGGATATAAATGAGATGTTTGTTTCCATGGTTACGCTCGGTTGTTCTATGGCAATCTGTTCCCAATAGGCGTCGTAGTATTGTTTCAATTCATTAGCCTGATTTTCCACGTCCGGGATATTATTATCTTTAGCAAGTTTTACCAATACTGCCAGGCCTTTTTCGCGCCTTTTCGGGTCAGGCGAGGCGATGCTCTGGACGGCCTTACCGGCCTCTTTCTGCAGTTGCATGTAATACGCCTTCTGTTTTTTTTCAGTTTCACGCGCTTTTTTAATATCTTCTATTTCCCCGGGTTTAAGCCAGCGGCCTTCAAATTTCTCAAAACCCAGGCTTTTCATATATACATCCTCGGCAATCCATTTACCGTCAACCCTGACATAGCCGAGGGCCTTGCGGGCCGGTTCGTTATCCGGGTCCGCTGCGATAACCTTTTTAAGGCATTCAATCTTTTGCGCATCCAGGTGTTTTTTTTCGCACCATTGGCTTAATTCCAGAAGGGCGGCAACGTCATTTTGCGAGAGCGCCTTTAGTTTTTCATCAAATTCCTTTTCCGCAGTCTGCCGGCGTTGTTCGCGTAAATCTTCATTTTCCAGCATGGTTTTTACTGAAAGTTCGGCCTTAGCCACCTCTTCCTTGCTTATCTTTACCTTGCCGTTCTTCAGTTCAACGATAAAAAATTCATCGTCGTCAATTGCCTTGCCTTTCAAAACAGTGCCGCTTTTCAGGTAGAGGGTATCAGCATCCTTTTCGCCCGCAACGGCAAAAGCGGACGCGAACAGCAACAGAAGGGCGGAAAGAATAAAAACTTTTTTTAACATACACTGAGATCTCCTTAACAGCCTATCTTACGGGACTGCCCGGCACTATAACAGACCCCTGATATCTCGCGGCCTGTCCTTCAGGCACTTCAATGGTCACGGAGGATACGGGTAATTCTGCCGGCGAATCCGAATAGATGACCCTCGTAGTTATCTGCGAGAGGCGGTAATTGGTATTTGTCATTGAATATACGTCAAGCCGCACCATGGAATTTTCACTCGTATTTTGGCCGAATTTGCTCCAGTAATCATCATACCATGCGAGCACCTTCTGGGCCGCGGGTTCTATATTATTTATATTATTCTGCTTGCCGAATTCCACGGTCTCTTCATACGCCTTCTGCCTTTTTTCACTATCAGCGGAAGTCATGCCATAAACAAGCTTGCGCAATTTTGATTCCTTTACTTTCCGTTCTTTTTCCTTTGCCTGAGAGGTCTTGATTTTCTCCATTTCCGCGGGAGTTATCCAACGACCTTCGTATTTTATATTGCCTATTCTGGCCATATATTCGTCTTCAGTCAGCCATTTGCCTTCGTACTTTGTAAAGCCGAGTTCCTTGCGGGCGAATTCGTCATTGGTATTTATCTTAATGACATTATTGAGGCATTCCTTTCTCTGGACATCCAGGCCGTTATCGCCGCACCAGGCCGCGAGCCGTTTCAGTCCTTCAATGCTGTTCTGCGGGATTTCCGAAAGCTTCTGCCGGTATTCCTCAAGCAACTGCGATTTCTTTTCTTCCGCCAATTTCTCATATTCAATGGTAGTCTCCAGTGAAAATTCGGTTTTCAGGACTTTATCTTTGGATATTTTTATAACACCGTTCTTCATTGTAACGACATAATTGTCATCCTGAAATGCGACTTTGCCTTCAACTACGGCGCCTGAAGTGAGATAAATAACGTCGGGACCGGCATAGGCAAGGCCTGATGCGAAAATAAAGACCGTGAAAATAATAGCAACGCTTTTCATATTCAAATCCTCCAGAATACCTGTAAAACCGACCTTATTGATTTCCTATTATAATTATACCGTAAAAAAGAACAGAAGTCAATAATATTTTAAGAACAATCCGCATTTCCCGTTCTTCTTCCTTGCGTTTCCTGCGAGTTTCATGAGCCTGCGGCTACTGCAGTCTTGACGTATCCCATAACCTAACTGTTTTTTTGTTACTGCCGGCGACAAGGTATTGGCTTTTTGCCGAAAACGAGGCATATTCAATGTCTTCAGTGTATTCCGAATACCACGTAATTCCGCTTGACCATGTCCCGGCATATACGTCCCATAATTTCACGAATTTATCTTTGCCCGCCGAGTAAAGTTTTTTACCATCAGTTGAAAACTTCACGCTAACAGCCGGTTTGGTATGGCCTGTGAGAGTATGCAGGGCCTTTCCGCCCGAAGCCGCGTCCCATATTTTTATAGATTTGTCATCGCTTGCCGAGGCGATGAGCTTATTATCCGTAGAAAAGGCGATAGCGCTGATTTTATCCGTATGCCCCGCAAAAGAGAATTGCAGTTTACCCGAAGAGACATCCCATAACCGCACGGTTTTGTCACTGCCTCCGGATGCGAGCATTTTATTATCAAAGGAAAACGCCAATTCAGTTACTGATTTAGTATGGCCCGCAAGCGAAAAGAGTTCCTTACCCGACGCGGTCTCCCATATTTTAGCGGTTTTATCGGCACTGCCGGTTGCGATAAACTTTCCGTCATTGGAATATGCAATAGCCGTTACAGAGCCGGCATGTCCGGATAACACGAGTTTTTCCTTACCCGAGGCCAGATCCCAGATTTTCACGGTTTTGTCGCCACTGCCTGAAGCCAACGTGGTATTGTCATACGAAAAGCATACTGATTCTACGGAACCCGTATGGCCTGAAAGTTTTACGGCCTTGCTTTTGGCGCCGACATCCCATACCCTTACAGTCTTATCACTGCCGCCGGAGGCCACCTTTTTGTTATCCGATGAAATAGCAATGGCGGACACGTTGGAAGTCTGGTCAGTGAAAGCGCATACTTCCAAAGCCGGCGGCAAACTTGCGCCGCCGCCACCGCCGCCGCAACCCGCATCAACGTAGGCAGTATTGAAAACCGCTGCAATTACCGCGCCAACCAATATAACCATGCCCGCAAACCCCGTAATTTTTTTCATAACAAAAACCTCCTGAGAAAAAGGTAAATCCTTTAGTCACGGCTTTTGTCATCTAATACCCTGGTATGCGAAAAAGGTTGCAGAAATTAATTGCGAAACATGAAAAAAGAAAACAAAATAACGGCAAATTCCACACGTTCGCAATGCTCAGTGCGGGCATGATTTTCACAAGATTTTTTATCTGGTGCAAAACTGCCTTCACAAATCACTCGTCAATGCCCAATTCCTTGAGCAATAGCCCAGCTTCCCATGATGATAATGGTTATTCCCGCTACGCATAGTCTTACCTGTACTTTTTTCATAATATTTTTAATCCTGCAATTCATTACAAAAAGACCGCCATGTATAGTGTCTCTGTTACATAATTTTGACTCATTACCGTCCTCTGATTATTCTCCGGCCATCCTTTTCCCTATCTCATCTATCGCATGCATGATTTCATTTTGCAGATAATCATCAAATCCTCCCGATTGCAGGAGCTGGGTCAAGGCAGGAATATCGGATTTTTCGCCCATTTTCGCCATTGCCATAACCGCGCTGAGTACGAAATCGGAGTCGGTATCATCAAGCATCCTTCGAAATGCCGGCAGGGTCTTCGGTTCATTCACCTGTCTTAGCGTCTCCAGTATCAATGTAAACGCTTTTTCATCTTCAGGCTGATGAGTTTGCATCCATTCCGCGATAAGCCTGTGTGCTGATTCCGCCAAGACATCAATGCCTTCAGGCGTGCCGAATTCGGCTGTTTTTTGGATTGCCTGTACCAGCAATCTGTCGTTATCCGATACCGCCGAAAGTATGTCCATAAAGATATCAACAGAGCGTCCGTATTTGAAATAATGCGCGACTTCCAGCGCCGTAAACTTTACGAAGATTTCCCGGCTTGCGGCCGCCATTGATAATATCCGCGGCAGGAGACGGGCTTCAGCGTCCGGTCCTTCTATTTCCATTATGGTCTTCATCACGGACAGTTTTACTATATCGTCGTCATTTTCGGCCAATTCGTTCAATTTAGGAATAATTCTCCCGTAGCATTGCATGCCTTCAATAAGGAAGATTGAACGCGCAACCGGAATTACCGTGAGATAATCCTGTTCAACACTGAAAATTTCGTAAAGATATTCCAATGCTGCGGGGTCGCTGATGCCGGCAAGGGATTTTGTCGCAGGGTAAAAAAGTTCATTTCCGGCGACACCTTGTTTAATCGTACTGAGCAGTATCTTAATGAATTCAGAGTTTGTTTCGCAGCCGATTTTATCCCAAAATTTCAATCCATCAATGCAGATTCTTTTTGTGTCGATATCGTTTGAGTTCTTCAGCATATCCAGAATTATCCTGCCGCCGCGCGGCTGGTTGATTGCAATGATTGCGCAGGCAGCTGCCATGCGATTCGCGTACGAATAATCAGAAGAACCCGCTATATCCTCCAATTCGCCGTACAGGCCTTCACTGCCTATGCGGCCTATGACGCGTCCTGTATAAACGGGCTTATAATGGTTTATGTTTACAATTTCATTGCTTTTAGTTTTAAGCAGAGAAAGAAGATGCGGCGCTATTCTGCTACCGTAACTCTGCAAAATGGCTTCCATAATGGCTGTCGTCTGGTGGTCATTTTTTTCACTCAGTTCTCCCATCACTCCCAAATAATAATTAACGGCCTTTTCAAGACCTCTGTCTTCGTTTGTATTGATTGATGCCGGGACTTCAATTTCCAAAGGCCTGATATTTTGCGAAAAAGCGGCTCGTTCACCTGCAGTCAATTCCTGCGGACTATCTTTGTATTCAATAATGACCCTTCCACTATCCACCGCGACTACGATGATGTCAATTCTGGTATCGCTGAAGGTTTTTCCTTCCCTGAGCAATGTGAAAACCTCACGGGTGCTTAAGCGTGGCAGGATGGAATACGTCCGGCGGTCAACCCTAAGGGCGGTTCCCGTTATCTTAATCCTGCCTTCGGGTGTTTCCACGAAAAGTGGCCTGGTATCTGTAGTGACGTTCAGGTAAATACTGCCTTCCTGCAGAAACAATGCGCCTCTGTCCTGTGCCGCGGGTTTTCTTATTTTGAAGACCGTATTTCTTCCTATTTCAATTTGCGTTTTATCCGCAAGGGAAAGCGTGGCCTCACCGTTTTCAGTTTTTATGGTATCATTGTTTTTTATGGCGCCTGAGTTTTGCACTTCCTGCCAGGATTGTTGCTTGTCGGATTGTATCATCAGACTGCCTTGTTGAAGCGAGGCGAGGGGAATTTCATTTGCAATTATGGGTGGCGCAGACGGATTTCCGATAACCGGTTGATTTTCATCGTACCGGCGGTTTCGCGCGAAGAAGAACAGCAATATTGAGACTAAAATCAATATTGCAGCGGCCGCGGTAACGGGGTAGATATACCTGCGCCTTGCCGGCGTTTCCGGTGCCGGGCAGGGCATACTGTTGATTCTGCGATTGACCGTTTTCAGGAAATCCGCTGAAGGTTTAACGTCTTCCCATCTGCCAAGCAGGGCATCGGTTTGTTTTATTCTTACGAGCGCCCGCCCGCAATCAATGCAGGATTTCAGGTGCTCAGCTGTTTTAAGGCGTTCTTCCGCTGAAAGAGCGCCGTCAAGATAATCCTGGAGTTTAAGTTTTACGTTATCGCATTGATTCATATATTTTCATCCGTCCCCATATAATGTTTCAGTTTTTCAAACAATGCCTGTTTGCCGCGGAAAACCCACGATTTCACGGTATTTTCCGTTGCGTCCATAATGCCGGCTATTTCCTTGTAATTTATGCCGTCGTAAAAACTCATTATTATAGCAAGCCGCTGTTCTTCAGGCAGAGCTGCCATTGCCAGTGCAATCTGTTCCTGGAACTCTTCGGCCATAAGGCGGGTTACCGGCAATTCACCGCCTGTGCCGGAACCCGCGGCGATAGTATCAAGAGAATCTACGGATTTCGGGCGTTTTCCGGCGTCTCTTATTTCATTTTTGCAGTAATTGACCGCTATAGTATAAAGCCATGTCCGGAATTTATATTGCGGATCAAAGCGTCCGATGTTACGGTAACACCGCACGAAGACTTCCTGCGCGAGCTCTTCAGCGCGGGTGTAGTCATTAATGTTTCTGTTGACGAAATTGACAATTGCGGCATGGTATTTCACGGTCAAGGCGTTAAACGCGTCCTTGTTGCCGCCTTTGGCGCGTAAGGCCAGGATTTCATCTGTAAACGAGCCGCCTGCCGGGTTCATTATTATATAATACCCTCTAATAGTATAATGGTTGCTGAAAATTTCCGAATTGTTATTTCTTACGCATGAAACGCAACAAACAGGCCGCTCCTATGTAGCTTATTTGTTTCTACTGTTAATTGCCATAAACAGGGCGCTCCTACGGAGAGCTTCTTTTCATCCCTCGTCCACCGTTCAACTGTCACCTGCTCACCCGTCACCTTTCATCGTAGTCCCTCGCTATGCCCTCTACCGGATACTCACTACTGCGTCAGAGTCCGGCCCCTCAGACTTCCATTATTTCTTTGCTTTTCTTATCAAACAAATCCTGGATTTTCTTCTCAAATTCTTCAACGAGTTTCTGGATATCGTCTTTGAGTTTGAATTTTTCATCTTCCGTTAGGGTGCCTTCTTTTTCTTCCGCGTCAGCGAGCTTGTTGGCATCGCGGCGGACGTTCCTTATAGAGACCTTGGCTTTTTCACCGAGTTCCCTGGCAACCTGCGAAAGCTGTTTTCTTCTTTCCCCGGACAAAGGCGGCACTACAAGCCGGATGATCTTGCCGTCGTTCTGCGGATTAAGGCCCAAATCCGATTTCTGAATGGCCTTTTCTATCTCCTGCATGGAAGAAGGGTCAAATGGCTTGATTATAAGCATGCGGGGCTCCGGTGCGGATATGTTTGCTATTTGTTTAAGCGGGGTGGGGGAGTTGTAATATTCAACTTTTATGAATTCCACGAGTCCAGGCGTGGCCCTGCCGGTACGAATTCCCCGAAAGTCATTATTAAGCACCTCCAGGGCGCTTGACATCTTCTCGCTTGATTCAAGATAAATATCATCATACGGCATATAAATAACTCCTTGCTTAGATTAGTCACTAATAACAGTTCCTATCTTTTCGCCTTTTACGGCCTTAACTATATTGCCGGCTTTTTTCAGGTTGAATACTATGATGGGCAGTTTGTTTTCCATGCACATGGAAATAGCCGTGGAATCCATTACTTTCAATTTCTGGTTAATAACGTCAAGATATGCCAGTTTTTCGTATTTTTTTGCATTAGCGTCCTTATGCGGATCCGAAGTAAAAACGCCGTCAACTTTTGTAGCCTTCAGCAGTGCGTCGGCTTTAATTTCCGTGGCGCGCAGTGCGGCGGCAGTGTCCGTGGTAAAATGCGGGTTCCCGGTGCCGCCCGCGAGAATTACTATGCGGCCTTTTTCCATGTGCCTTATACAGCGCCGCCTTATAAAAGGCTCTGCCACGGCTTCCATGGGAATTGCAGTCAGCACCCTTGTCTCGGCGCCCATTGATTCAAGCACGTCCTGCAGGGCGAGCGCGTTTATGACAGTGGCAAGCATGCCCATATAATCGCCGGTAGGCTGGTTAATACCTGACAATTGACTGCCCCTGACAATATTGCCGCCTCCGATGACCACGCCGATTTGTGTATTGGTTTCACGCACTGATATGAGTTCTCTGGCAAGAAACCTTATTTCATCAATATCAAATCCCTTTGAACCTGTCGCACACAATCCTTCGCCGCTTATCTTCAAAAGAACCCGTTTGTATTTAGGTTTCATATGGATAATTCCCCCCGGCTGTAAAATGTTAACCTTATGCAATTTGACCTGCAAACTTCATTCTCGTCCGCAGACTCAGTACCTCGTCCCGTCCTTCCTTCTTCTTTTTTCCCTATTTATCCTGTAATATTGAGGGCGGGCAGACTCGGACTGCCGACCCACGGCTTAAAAAACCGTTGCTCTACCAGCTGAGCTACGCCCCCAAAATGTACCGCGTATTGAAGCTCCCTGTACAAGCTACAGGGAATCTTCTCGTCTAAGGGAAACGAATATTGTATTGTGTCCCGACAAGTCGGGACAGTGACGATTAAAGTTTGAGTATTATACAAATAAAACAACTTTTGTCAATGAATTCTTGCATTAAGCCGCCATAAAATATATAATACTAAATCGCCAAAAACGATTCAGTACAGGTATTTTATGGCAAATGAGATATTCAACATAATTATAGGAACCGCTGGCCATATTGACCACGGAAAATCAGCCCTTGTCAGGCGCCTTACGGGTATTGACCCGGACCGCCTGCCCGAGGAAAAAGAGCGCGGAATGACCATAGACCTGGGTTTCGCCCCCATGACTCTTGATGACGGCAGGAAAACAGGCATCATTGACGTGCCCGGGCACGAAAAATTCATCAAGAACATGGTTGCCGGCGCCACGGCAGTGGATTTCGTGCTTTTTGTAATTGCCGCCGACGACAGGGTCATGCCGCAATCCGAAGAGCATCTCCACATACTTGCGCTTCTTGGAATCCAAAACGGCATTGTCGTAATAAACAAAACAGACCTTGTTTCCGCTGAAGCGCTTGAAGCGGTCAAACGCGACATAGCCGCGTTTGTCAAAGGAACATTTCTTGAAAAAGCGCCCATAGCGTGCGTTTCCGCCGCAACAGGTGACGGAATTGAAGGTTTAGCGCGGCTAATCAATGAAAAAGTCAAGGCAATCCCTGCCCGGAAAACGACCGGCATATTCCGGATGCCTGTCCAGCGCGTGTTCTCATCAAAGGGATTCGGTACCGTAATAACAGGGGTGCCTTTATCCGGAACCGTTAGAATCGGAGACACCGTTGAAATCCTGCCCCTTATGTCAAAAGCGCGCGTGAAAAATCTGCAGGCATACAAGGAAAAAGTTGATATCGTCAGGGCAGGGCACAGTTCGGCCATAAATATCTCAGACATAGACCACTTTTCAATCTCAAGGGGCTTTACGGCCGTTGCGCCGGGATACATGAAACCCGTTACGATACTGCACGCGGTTTTCCGGTGTTTGAAATTCAACGGCAAACCCGTAAAAAACCATACCTCCGTTCGCGTGCACACGGGAACGTCTGAAACGCTCGGGAAATTGGCGCTTCTTGACACAAACAATCTGAAGCAGGGCGAAGAATCCTTCGTACAATTGAAATTTAACGAACCCATGACCGCGGCATGGGGAGACAGTTTTATTGCCCGATTGCAGTCCCCGATGATAACAATCGGCGGGGGCGTAATTTTAAGGGCCCAGGATACGCCGTTAAAACTCGGCAAATCAGGGCTCATTGACGCCCTTAAGGAACGCCTGTCGGCGCTGGGCGACGACAGCAGAATGATCCGGTGCGTGCTGAGAGAAAAAGGATTTTACCCGCCCCCCGAAGACGCTATCGCGAAAGAACTGTTAAAAACAAAATTCGAATTAAAACCGGCCCTGGATAAAATGACCGCGGAAAATCTGGTCACTCATTTAGGGCAAAATAAAATTCTGGACGCCAACGTTAAAGACCTTGCCAATAAGGTATTGATGCGCCTGCTTGAAAAGGCGGAAAACGATGACCCGCTCAATCCGGGCATGCGCAGGGAAAAAATTCAGGCTAATCTGAAAATGGACGCCGTTCTGCTGGAATTGCTGTTGACCGAACAGTCCGGAAAAAACAATATCAGCATATCTGAAGAGGGCGCGATACGAAAAATCCGCCCGGCAGAGGCGTCGCCGGCAACAGAAAGGCTTTCTCAGCGGCAGACAGAACTGTTTAAAAAGATATCTGAAATCCTTTTGCGCGGCAGATTCATGCCGCCCGGATATGACGAAATAATCCGGTCAAATTTTAAGGACGCCAGGGAAGGCGCAAAAATGATTAATTTTATAATCCAAAACGGCGAACTCATACGGCTTTCTGAAGGCATTATCATGCATAAAACCGCCGTACATGAGGCGGAGGAAATCGCCATGCGCCTTCTGGACGCAAAAGGCGGGCTTGCGCCGAGAGACTTCTGCGACGCCTTGAAAACTTCCCGCAAGTACGCGATACCTTTACTTGAATATTTTGACAAAATAGGATTAACTATAAGGAATGAAAATACACGCGTCCTGAAAAAACGTTAACATAACCATCAGACCCGCGGCGGTTTTCTGCCACGAGGATACGAAGACGCTAAACTGTTGAGACCTTCCGTTATGGATAATCTTTTTACGGAAATCTTAAATCTTAGTTCTTAAATCTTAAATTTCTATGTTATATGATGCCGACACCCAATTAATGCTGGATTTCCAAAAAGGCGATGAAAAGTCCTTTGAAACCCTTATGGGAACCTATCTTCCGCGGATAGCGAACACCATTTACCGCTACACGGGCTCAAATGCCGACGCCGAAGACATTGCTCAGGAGGTCTTTTTACGCGTTTACCGCTCAAAAGACAATTTCAAACCCGAAGCCAAGTTTTCCACTTGGTTGTACACGATAGTTACGCGGCTGTGCCTGAACGAATTAAGGAACCGCGGCAGGCACAAACTTCAGCGGATGCCCGAGGAATTTGACCTGGAAGACAAAAATACACTGCTGGAACATAAGCCTTTTGAGAACGCGGAACAGACTGAATTGGCCGCGTGCATCAAGAAAGCCCTTGATGAACTCCCTGAAAACCAGCGCATAGCCGTAATATTGAATAAATGGGACAACCTGAGCTACGAAGAAATCGCCGGCACGATGGGCATTACGGTAATGGCAGTAAAATCCCTGCTTTCACGCGCAAGGGAAAACCTGAAAGAAAAACTCCGTCATTATATATAAGATTTAAGATGTAAGAATTGAAATTTCCGCGTAAATCCTAATTCTTAAATCTGAAATCTTATTGACTAAACCGCCGCTCAATGGTTTAATATGCTTATGATATAAGACGCAGGATTTAAGATTGCTAATCCCGCAATCTTAGAATCCTTGAATCTTTGAATCTTAGAATCTTTAAATCTTAGAATCCTATCGCGAGAGTGGCGGAATTGGCATACGCGCTAGACTTAGGATCTAGTCCTCACAAGGGATGGGGGTTCAACTCCCCCCTCTCGCATAATACGAAGAAGGAAGAATGCAAGATGAAGAATGAAGGACGGAATAAAAGAATGATCGAACGGCAGAGCGATAGAATGTTTAAGTGCGAATGCTTTACACATAAACCGGCTGTCGCAGACCGACAACCAAAGACCAAAAACCGACAACCGTCATTTAACTCCGTAACCCCTAAACTCCGTAACCCTTAAACTCCGTACTATATGTTTGAATACTTCAAAGGCACGATAGCGAAAAAGACGCCTACATTCCTCGTACTGGATGTCAACGGCGTAGGATACAGGTTTACCATCTCGTTTTCTTCATACGAGGATTTTCCTGAAGAGGGCGCTACCGCCACTGTTTATGCGTATCTGCAGGTAACCGACGACGATATGAGATTGTTCGGTTTCGCGACTGAACAGGAGAGGGCATTCTTCCGGATGCTCAGAAGCGTTTCCCAGGTAGGGCCCGCGACAGCCATGTCAATTCTTTCAGGTTCCACGGTGGAAAAACTTGCCGGCGTAATTATACGAAAAGACGAATCAGCCCTGAAATGCATTAAAGGCGTAGGCACAAAAACCGCGCAGAGGATAATAATGGAACTCGCCGATGACATTAAGAGTTTCGCGGCAATCGCGGATGAAAACATGCCCGAATCAGTTCCCGAAGTATTTTCAGACGCGGTCGCCGCGCTAATGTCGCTCGGCTACAAAAGAGCCGTCGCGCAAAAAGCCGTATCTTCGGCCTATACCGCTCTTGGCCCTGACACCGCGCTTGAAGACCTTGTCAAGAAAGGATTACAGAATGTTTAAGACAGGATTCATTTTTCTTACAGCCATTTTTGCATTTTTCTGCTTTGTCGGTTGCAATGGCAGCAACAAAAACACCGATAAACCCCTGCCTTACGATGACGCAACGGAGTTCTACAAAAGAGGATGGGAATATTACAAGGCGACGGATTATCAGAGGGCATACACGCAATTCAAAAAGGCTGTTGAACTCAATCCTGATTATCCCGAGGCATGCCTTGGACTGGCATCTTGCTATAAATGGTTTGCTGACGCGGCCGTGGCTGAAAATAATTTCCAACGCGTTGAACATAACGACAAATGGGCCGTCGCGTACTTTTCCAGGGCCATTGAACTCAAACCGGATTGCTACGAAGCGTATATAGGATTGGGAGCGCTTTACACCGACCGCGGCTGGTACGAACCATCAATTAAACCTCTGGAAACCGCCCAAAAAATCGCGCCTGAAAAATACGAGGCATACCTGTATCTTGGCCGCGCATATATACATCTCGGCGAAAACGCTGAAAAAGACAATAAAAAACAGGACGCCATGGCTTATTACGTAAAGGCTTTGGCATCATTCGAAAAATACCTCAGCTTATATAAAATTGACCCTAAATCGGACGATATACGCAGTCTGATTCTGACGCTTAAGGAAAAGACAAAGAAAAGTAACCAGTAACGAAAAACGAATTAAAATTTAAGATGTAAGATTTTTATAAAATTCTAAGCACTAAGCACGAAATCTTAAACAAACTCAGAATCCTAAATCCCACATTCGCTGCGCTACGCTCAGTATTTGCAGCATTGCAATGTCGCATATTTAATCAATGCTGCTCAAATTCTCCAAACCCGACGAATGGATGGGTTTCGGTCATTTGAGCATTGGTGCTTTGAATTTATTTAGAGTTTCGGACTCGTCCTGCGAAGCCTTGGCGAAGTAGGATTTAGTGCTTAGAGTTTTTATGGCGTTTAAACTTCTATATTTTTCACGCATAAGTCTATCAGTTAGAAATCAAATTCGCCATTACGGTTCCCCATGCCTTACAAATACTGCTTATCGGATTCGCGTATGAAAAGCATTGCCGTCAGATATGAAACAAATATGGATATAATGGTCAGCAAGAGGCAGGCTACTATCGTGGACAGGGTCAGAAAAACCGGCTGGACAAGGAAAAAGTGCGGCAGATAATAGGGCATGAACGCAAGCAATATAAAAGCCGCTGAAGCAACCATAAACAACGGCTCCAGGATGAGCATCGCTAAAAGGCCTTTCTTGGTCCCCTGCGAAACGCTGTAGAAAAGTATCGTGCGCATTAGTGTTATTGCGAACAGGGAAATCGCAAACAATACCAGCACGGTCCCGCGCCACCAGACCTTAACCCTCGCGCCATATTCCTCCCAATTTTTCATATCCCTGACCGTCACCGAGTATTCGGGCTGGCCCAGGACGTTTTCCCTTTGTATATGCGTGAGGGATTCCACGCGGTCAACCATGTATTTTAAAGCGAGCGATCGGTATGCCTTGCCCTGCAAAGACGTTATGCCGGCGCAGAATACCCAGATGTCGTATTTGTCGCCGTGTTTCACTATTTGCTTTGCAAGGAATTCGTTTGTGTCCGGGTCGTCCGATTGCTGAAGCTGGTATAAATACCATTCAACCCTGATTCTTGACATGTTGTTGTTCACAAGCACTACGCTGTATGCCGTCAACACGAAACAGGCAATTCCCAATATCAGAAATATCAGATTTAATGTCAATCGTTTCATAACTTACCGTAAAAATCGTACAAAAAAGGATACTTTTCCTTTTTGGACATTGCCATCCTCCGCAAGGCCGGCTCAAGGGTGAATTTCCTGAGCATATTCTGAAAAAAATACCGCTTTTTGCCGTTTATTGCCTTGTAGAATTTCAATGCCAGCGCGTCCGCATTGGCGTAAACCTTCTCGGCATCAAGGAATTCCCTGTCATCCCTGTCGCGCGAAACGGCGCAAATGCGTCCGACGGTATAGCCGCCGCAAAGCCACGCGCCCTGTGAAAGCATTTTCGCCACAAGATCAGTCCTGTAAGGATGGCCGCCCACGCTAACCCCGATTCCATACTTGCCTCTTAAAGCGCGCATGTAATACAACAGCATGTGGCTTCTGTCAAAAAGCGTCTTCATCTGCGCGGACATATTAAACGAATAGTTCGGGCTTCCCAGTATGATGCCGTCAGCCGCCTTGATTTTTTCCATGGCCGGCCGGTATCCGTCGTCTATGACGCAAAAACCCTTGCTCATGCAATTCTCGCACGCGGTGCAAAACCGCAGATCCATGTCGGCGGCCTCAATCATTTCTGATTCGGCGCCGTATTCGGACATTTTGTTCATTATGTATCGGACCAGCCGCGACGTATTGCCGTCCCTGCGGCCGCTCGCGCTTATGCCGACTATTTTCATAGGCGTAAATCTATACTTTTCACGGGTTTTTGTCAATAGAAAAGGAATGACGTATGTAAGGCGTCAGTGAAAGCGGGTTTAGCCGCAACAAAAGACTCTAACGAGACTGTGACGCATTTTAACAGGGACTTGACGAGACCTGCAAGAGACTGGCGACGATTGTAACCAGGGACTTGACGAGACCTTAAGAGACCGACGACGGTTAAGATATGGCTTGAACGAGTCGCCGTCGGGTCTCGTAAAGATCTCATAAAGTCCCTGTAAAAAAAAGTCGTCGTCGTGTCTCGTTAAAGTCTCGTAGAGCTCTTCTTTTTTCATTTTGCATTTTTCATTTTCGTCCGTCAAACAGATATTGTCTTGCAAAAAAATCCGTTTCGCGTATAATAAAAATGAATTATGGAACTCAAGAGAGAACTAAACCAGTGCCGGGAATTGATAGACCTGCAACTCTACTCAAAAGCCGCGGTCAGGCTGTCCGCGCTCGCAAAGGCATTTCCTGAAAATCACGCAATCCCTTATACCGCGGGCCGGATGTACCTTGAACAAGGGCTTTTCCCCAGGGCAATAGAGGCATTCTCAACAACAGCCGCTCTTATACCGGAAAACGACGACGCATGGCGCAGGCAATTAGAAACCGCTCTCGCACTCACAAACGCAGGCAACGGCAATTGGCATCCGGCAGAACGTCTCTTAAGACAAAAACGCCTCCCGCAGGACACTCCTCAAACATTGGTTGATACGGCATTACTGCATGTTGAACTTCATAATTACAAGGAAGCATTGAATTATCTTATTCCAGCCTGCGCCAAAAACGACGCGCATGCCTTCTACTACACGGCAAATATTTTCTACATACACGATAAACCCGACGAAGCAATCAGGGTGCTTAAAAATGCCGTCAAGCTCAATCCGCGGCTGATAAGCGCTTATGCCCTCATGGGCACAATCTTTCAGTCTCAAAAAAGGTTTAAGGATTCCATAGGGATTTTCAGCAGGGCGCTCGCCATTTCGCCGAACGCGCAAAACGCCGACCTTATCCACTACGAACTGGCAAATTCCTTTTACGAGTCCGGCGTTCTTGCTCAAGCCATAAAGCACTTTAACATTACGTCAGAAAAATTCATTCAAAGCCCTTTGCGAATATCCGCCAAAAGAATATCAAAAAACCTTATGCGAAACAGGAACCGGAAATTGCCCGGAACTGCGTTGGAATTCCCAAGGCAAATCCAGAAAAGAACCCAATGCGTGCCTGCGACAATATCAAATATCCTTGCCTATTGGTGCATATCCGCGCGCCCGGAAGACATCGCGCGCGCAATATCCGACAACGGCGTAAGAATTGAAAAAATCAGCGGCTTCCTCAGGAAAAAGGGCCTTCAGACTGTAGAAACCCCGGGCACTATAAGCCTGATCAAAAAGGCATTGCTCCGGGAAATCCCCGTAATAGCAGATGAATATTTCGGGATGGAAGGGCACCTGATGGCAATTACCGGCTTTGACGATAACAAGGGAGTATTTTACGCGCAGGACCCGAATTACTACGAAACAGCCGAGATTACCTATCGTGAATTCGTTATTAATTGGCGGCAGAACGGGAATTGGATGCTTCTAACCGCACCGCCCGGATGCGCCTGCAAACTGGAAAAACTCGATATCAGCGCCGACGGCATCAACGCCCTCGCCTTAGCGCAAAAAGCGCAGGCATCGCAGGAAAAAGCCCTTCATTCAAAAGGCATTTCCCGGAGGAAAATACTCACGGAGTCTTCGGGACTGGCGCATGATTCAATAAAAATCAGGCCTGATTTACCGCTTCCGTACAGAATTATCATGGAAAATCATTTCCTCGCCGACAGGATAAAAGACGCCCTGAAAATTTCCGAAATCTGCAAAAAAAAATTCAAAACCCTCTACTGGGTCTGGCGCTATACCGGCGACGCGCTCTTGAAATCAGGCCGGAACCGAAACGCTATTGAACATTATGAACGCGCGCTGGCATATTTTTCCGCGGACCGTGAGCTCTTTGAAAACATGGCAAAGGCATATGGACATTTAAAGAATCTCAAAAAAGCGGTTTATTACCAGAAAAAATCGCAGGACGTCATTTTATGACGCAATTTAATTCCGAACAATATTGGGAATCAAGGCTTAAAAAAGAAACCGGCTCCAAAGGCGTGGGTTTTATAGGGCTGGGTACGCATTATAACAACTGGCTTTATAAGATACAAGAACACCTGTTCAGAAGGCATGTGGCGGGCCTCACAGCGGACTGGAGCCAAAAAAACGTCCTTGACATCGGTTCAGGCACGGGTTTTTACCTGGAACAATGGAAAAAACTCGGCGTGCGTTCAATTACCGCGTCAGATATGACAGACGCGGCCCTGGAAAATATTGCCAAAAAATTCCCCGGAATAGAATCCCATAAATTTAGTGCGGGCAAAGCAATACCCGAAACGCTCTGCCGGAACCGGTACGACGCTATTTCCGCGATTGCCGTGCTGTTCCATATCGTTGACGACGCAGAATACAGAATGGCATTTAACAATATAAGCCGGCTCCTGCGCCCCGACGGGTTCTTTATATTCACTGAAAATTTCCTGCACAGGAAAACATACAGACAAGCCCATTTCGTGGGAAGACCGCTCAGGGAAATTGAAGGCATACTTGAAGAAAACGGATTGAAAGTGCTACTGCGAAAACCGATGTTCGTTCTCTCAAATTATCCCACGGACACCCCTGACAGCCTGCCGCTCAGGAAATACTGGGAAATAATGATGTTGCCGGTAAGAAAATCCGAATTGTACGGCCTTATTTTCGGCGGTATAATGTACGCGGCTGAATTGTTTTTGACGTCAATAATTGATGAAAGCCCGTCAGCGGAAATAATGGTCTGCGTGAAGATATAACGAAGGATGGAAAACGAAGAAAGAAGGACGTGACAGCGAATAGCCAGTAGCGCAAATAAAAACATCCGTCGTGTCTCATTCAGGTTTCTTCGAGTCCATGTTGAATGCGTCGTAGTCTCGTTAAAGCCTTTTCGGCTTCGGTTTTGCTGTTTTATTCTTTCGTTTGAATTTTCAGCCGGGCAAAGTGTTTTTTCTTGCCGACCTTCAATATCATATCATTCTTAGGCTCGAATTCATGCTTCACGTCAAGCACCTTTTCATTGTCAAGGGTCACGGCTCCTTGTTCTATAAGACGCCTCGCGTCTGAAGTGCTCTTGACAAAGCCGCAATGCATTATCAGCTTTATTAATCCGAGTTTGCCTTTATCCATAAGCCCGGCAGATATCAACACGTCAGGAATCTCTTCCGGAAGTTCCTTGCGCGAAAAAACCCTGTTGAAGTATTCTTCGGCGTCGCCCGCCGCTTTTTCGCCATGCCTCTGGCCGACTATCATCTTTGCAAGTTTTACCTTGGTGTCGCGCGGATTCGCGCCGGGCCCCAGAAGGCCGGCAATCTCGTTTATCGGAATGCCGGTCAGCAACACGAAATAATCCTTCATCAATACGTCCGGAATTGACATTACCTTGCCGAACATATCATTCGGCTCATCCTTTAAGCCTATATAATTCCCATACGATTTGCTCATCTTCTGCACGCCGTCAAGCCCCGGAAGAATGGGGGTGGTCATGGCAATCTGCGGTTCCATACCTTCGTTTCTCTGCAAGTCGCGGCCTGTAAGGAGATTAAACGTCTGGTCGGTTCCGCCGAGTTCCACGTCCGCCTTAACGGCAATTGAATCGTATCCCTGCATAAGCGGATAAAGCGTTTCATGCAGGCTGATAGGGGTGCCTTTTTTCATCCTTTCGGAGAAATCATCGCGCTCAAGTATGCGCGCCACGGTAATCTGCGACGCAAGCTTCAGTATCCCGTGAAAATCAAGCCTGCCGAGCCAATCGGCATTTTTGGTTATTTCGGTGCGGTTAAGGTCAAGAATAAGGCCCACCTGTTCAAGATAAGTGCGGGCGTTTACTTCTATCTGTTCGGGCGTGATCTGCGGCCTGGTCTTATCCCTGCCGGACGGATCCCCGATTAGCGCCGTAAAATTACCTATGATAAGAACCGCCTGATGGCCGAGGTCCTGGAATTGCCTCAGTTTCCTGAGCGTTACGGTATGCCCCAGATGTATGTCAGGGGATGTCGGGTCAATGCCGAGTTTTACCCTGAGAGGCTTCTGCGTTGCAATGGAGCGTTTGAGTTTACCGACAAGCTCCTCTTCGGAATAGATTTCCACAACACCGCGTTTGATTGTCTCAAGTTGCAATGCTAAGTCATTTATCATATCTTCCAATCTTCCAATCTTTTAATCTTCTAATCTATCAATCTTTTAATCTATCTTCCCGTCACGCCTCAGTCACGTCCTTGAAATCCGCGTCCTTCCAGAAATCAGCGAATGCCTTATCATTAAGGGCTTCGTCTTTCAGTTCGGGATTAAAATGAACGGCTTTTTTCAGATTCAAAAGCATCTGGTCTTTGCGTTTCATAAACGCATTGATGACGGCGATATTATATAGAGCCGCGGCGTCTTCAGGCGCGATTTCCACGGATTTTCTGAAGGCGTCAAGCGCGTCATTATACCGTTTGAGCTTCCTGAACGCGTTGCCGAGGTTATTCCATGCCACGTAATGGTCCGGTTTCAATGCAAGCAATTTCTGGTACAGCCTTACGGAATCCTCAAATTTTTCGTTTATCAGGAGGAATGACGCTTCTATATACATGCTATGGGCGTCTATTTCCTTCTGCATCTTCGCGTATTGTTCGTTTATGGAAACCGCGGTCTTTTCCCTCAAGTCAGCCGCGTTCTTTTTGATTTCCCTGCCGACGTCCTCCTTGATTTCACTAAGCGTATGCTCAAGCTCTTTTTCGGCTTTTTCCCTGAGCGTCATCGTAACTTCACGCATGCGGTGTTCTATGTTTTTCTGCTGGGAATCTGAAAAGCCTTCGATATCGGCCTGCATTTCATCCCTGAGTTCGGCAATGGATTCCTTGATTTCAACGCGCTTGTTTTCAAGTTCCTCAAGTATCCTGTCATTGCGTTTGGTGATTTCCTCGCTGTCCTTGATGTATTTCTCGGCCTGTTTTATTATTTCCTTGGTAGCCTTCAATCGGTTGCTTCCCATCGCGCTGAAAACTATCATTAGCAGGATGACGATAAAGGCAAGACTGCCGGTAACTACAAGGATAAGTATCATCCAATTCCGGGATTGCGCGAGCAATTCTTCCGCGGGGTCCTTATCGGTAAAATTCATTTTCCCGTACCATTCCCTGCCCTCCGCATCCCACCATTCAACCCAGTCCTTATATTCCACGGGCAATTTATTTTCGGTAAGCAAACCGAGCGCCTTATTGATTTTTTCAATTACGACAGGGGACTTTTCATCCCTCAGAACCATTATGAGATTTTTTATGGCGGATTTGTAATTCCTGTCGGCAATAATGACCACTGCGGCGCAACGGGTTTCTTCGTCCTTATGCGTAAGTTCCTTCATCAAAAGGCTCTTATCGGCCTGCGCGTAAATCAGAGTTTCAAACCCATGGCTGGCGGCCAGCAGGAAAAAAAACACTATCAACAGCAGAATTTTTCTCATCAGGTTCTTATCTCCAAACTTATTTTCCGCCGCCGTCTTCCTGTGTGAAGCCGTCGGAAATTATCTGCAGGATGTCTCCCTTTCTTACTTTTACCTTATCGCCCGGTTTTTCGCCGGTTGCGAGTTCCACCGTAACCATGTCCGCTATCAGGTCAACGTCAATGACTTCGCCTTCGCCGTTCTCAATCCTGACTTTCGCGCCCTTTTGCGGCATTTGTTTTTTGAGTTCGGTATAGGTTGTATCTTCGTACCTGAGGCAACACATAAGCCGTCCGCACATGCCGGAAATCTTGGACGGATCCAGCGTGGTCTTCTGGCTTTTTGCCATTTTCATCGTAACTGGCTCAAGTTCCTTTATGAACGTCTTACAGCATAACGGCCTGCCGCAATGCTCAAAATCCGACAGAAGCCGCGCTTCATCGCGCACGCCGATCTGGCGCATCTCTATGCGGGTCTTGTATTCCCTGGCAAGTTCCTTTACGAGCTCCCTGAAATCTATCCTGCCGTTGGCAAGGAAATAGAATATTATCTTCTCGCCGCCGAGAATGTGTTCAACGGCAACGAGTTTCATGTCAAGCTTGAGCTGTTCTATTTTCTCATCGCAATATTTCTGTTCTTTCGGTTGGATTTCGTTCTGTATCTTATTGAAATTCTCCGTGTCCGGCGGGGTAATTTTGCGTATAACCCTGCCGACGCTCGCGGAAACGGACTGTTCATCCGCAACCTCAAGCGGCTTGCAGACCACGGTGCCCATCTCGGTGCCGCGGTCGGTATGTATTATGCACTCATCGTTAATCTTTACCTGCAGATTAACGTCTGCCTTAAAGTTGCCGATAAGGCTCATTTGTCCGTATTTTACTGTGGCTATCATCATACTTTTAAGTCTGTAGTTCTGAGTCTGAAGTCTACGTATGTTCTTCGTTTTTCGTTCTTTCTCCTCGTCCATCAAAACGGGAACCGGGCAACGGGAAACGGATAACGTTAGAACATCATCGTCACGTAAGTCGATGCGAGGCGCAGGTTGACGTTTTTCCAGATAAGTTCGTCGGCTTCCGACAGCGCCTGCATTTTTTCAAGCAATTTATCCGCCGTAACGCGCGGAAATACGTCCTGCGCAAGAGCCTGATTATACAGCTGTTTGCGCGAAAAGTCAAGTTTTATGGCAAATGAATCCGAAAGCATTGAAAGCAGGACGGAAATATATATCTGCAAATGCCGGCGGTCCTGCTGGGCGTTTTTCCGGCCTGAAGGTTTATTCATGCGTTCAAACAGAAGAGCCGGCCAATCCGCCTCCGGCTCGTCTCTAAACATGGCGATAAGCCAATCCCTCTCTGCAAGCACGCCGGCGCTGAAAAGTTCAAGCGCGTATCCTATACTGCCGTTCGTAAAACCCGCGAGAAAATCGGCATCGCCCAAAGAAAGTTTTTTGTTTTTCTGCAGATACGATGAAACCAGATGGTGTTTAAGGCTCCGGAAATTTATAACCTGGCACCTTGAAACCACGGTCAGCGGAAGGGATTCAATGTTGGATGTAACAAGGATGATTACTATGCTGTCCGGCGGCTCTTCTATGGTCTTGAGAAGGGCGTTATAGGCCTGCAGGCTGAGTTCTTCGGCATCGTTGATTATTACGACATTATACTGGTTTTTAGAAAAAGTCTTAAGCGACAGGCGTTTTTCAAGCGCGAGTATATCCTCTATTTTTACCTTCTGCGCGGATTCCCTCAGCCCGATGCTCTGCACCAGAGGAAACGCGTTATTTTCTATATTAAGGCAATTATTGCACGCGTCGCAGGCGTCATCGTCAACGGGATTCGCGCAGTGAAGCCGCTTCGCGAGCTGTTTCGCGAAAAACGCCTTGCCTATGCCGGCAGGCCCGTAAAAAATATACGCGTGCGCAAGCCGGCCCTGGCCGATCGCGCGCTGAAAATGGCCTGTAATATGTTCCTGGCCTATAACATCTTTGAATGGCATAAGATTCTTATTTCCGGCCTTTCCTGCAAATCAATTTTCCGGCAAACTGCCTTATTTGCAAATGAATCTGTTCTATGGAACCCGAAGAATCTATAACTTTGACGTTTCGTGGACTCTCTTTTGCGAGAGAGAGGAATCCCCTGCGAACCTGTTCGTGAAAAGTCAGCTGTTTGCTTTCCATCCTGTCAAGGCCGCGTTTGATGCGCACGAGGCCTTCGCGCGCGGCGATATCAAGAATGAAAATAACATCTGGTTTTACGCCCTGGCAGGCGAGCCTGCCGGCATCTTCAACGTTTTTTTTGCCGAGTCCGCCGGCAATGCCCTGATACACGATTGAAGATGATAAAAAGCGCTCGGATATGACTATCTTGCCTGTCAGAAGGGCGGGTTTTATGACCTCTTCCACGAGTTGAGCGCGGCTGGCCATATAAAGGAAGAGTTCCGCGGTAACGGCCATTTCAGCGTGTTCGGGCGAAAGAAGTATATCGCGCATTTTTTCGCCTATGCGCGTGCCGCCGGGTTCGCGGATATGAAGCACATCGCAATTCCGCGCCTTGAGAAAGGCGCAGAGCAATTCCGCCTGCGTGGTTTTGCCGCACCCGTCAGGGCCGTCAAGTACTATAAAAATGCCTTTATTCATGCCGGTATTTTACAAGAACGAAGATGATTTAGCAAGAAAAAGTAAATTTATTTGAAAAAAGACAGGGGAATTGTATAATCCACACCAATGCAAATGCTCTGCAAAATCTGCAGAGCAGATTTTGCCCCCATAGCTCAATTGGATAGAGCGCAGGCCTCCGAAGCCTGATGTCCTGGTTCGAATCCTGGTGGGGGTATATTTTATTTCAGATTGCAGATTTAAGATTGAAGATTACGTATTGCGGATTACGTATTGCGGATTACGTATTGCATATCCCTCATGTCAAATATTGTCTTAAAAATTCCCCGGTATAAGATTTCCCATTCCTTATTATTTCATCAGGGCTTCCTTTGGCGACGATTTCGCCGCCGCGCTCGCCACCTTCAGGGCCCAGGTCTATTATGTAATCCGCGCACTTTATCATGTGCATGTTATGTTCTATCACCAGCACGGTATTGCCCAGGTCCACAAGTCGGTTAAGCACCTTCAACAGCTTGCTTATGTCCGCGAAGTGCAGGCCCGTCGTAGGCTCATCAAGTATGTACAGGGTTTTGCCCGTATCGCTCTTGCCGAGTTCGGCGGCAAGCTTCACCCTCTGCGCCTCGCCGCCTGAAAGGGTAGTGCTGGACTGGCCCAGCGCCACGTATCCCAATCCGACATCCGTAAGCGTGCTCAAAATCTTCACTATCTTAGGAAAATTCTGGAAAAAATCCAGGGCCTCGTCAGCCCGCATATCAAGCACTTCCGCTATATTTTTGCCTTTGAATTTTATTTCAAGGGTCTCCCTGTTATACCGCTTCCCTTTGCATTCCTCGCAGGCTACGTAAACATCCGGCAGGAAATGCATTTCTATGAGCTTCGTGCCCTGGCCTTCGCAGGCCTCGCACCTGCCGCCCTTGATGTTAAAACTAAACCTGCCTATCTGATAACCGCGCATGCGGGCTTCTTTGGTCATGGCAAACACGTTCCTGACCTCCGAAAATACGCCAGTATAAGTGGCAGGATTGGAGCGTGGAGTCCTGCCGATAGGGGATTGGTCTATTACAATCACCTTGTCAACCATATTAGTGTTGATAATCTTATCGTGCTCGCCCGGTTTTTCCTTGCTGTGGTAAAACTTTTTCATCAACCCCTTATACAATATGTCGTTGACAAGGGTGCTCTTGCCAGAGCCTGAAACGCCTGTCACACAGCAAAACACGCCGAGCGGAAATTTCACGTTGACATTTTTGAGGTTGTTTTCCCTTGCGCCCCTGATTTCAATGGCATTTGAAAGGTCGTACGGCCTGCGGTTTTTGGGCACTTCTATTTTCAATTCGCCTTTAAGATACTTGACTGTAAGCGACCCATCAAGCGTTGAAAGCTGTTCAGGAGTGCCCTGAGCCACTATGGTGCCGCCGTGCTCGCCCGCACCGGGGCCGACATCTATGACGTAGTCCGCGCAATTTATCGTTTCCTCGTCGTGTTCAACGACTATTACGGAATTGCCTATGTCTTTCAGGCGCCTTATGGTGCCTATTAATTTCGCGTTATCCCTCTGATGGAGGCCTATGGTGGGTTCGTCAAGGACATAACACACGCCGACAAGGCCCGATCCTATCTGCGAAGCCAGCCTTATGCGTTGAGCCTCGCCCCCGGCGAGCGTGGAAGTCTTCCTGTCCAGCGTAAGATATTCAAGGCCGACATTCCTGAGGAATTCCAGGCGCGCTGTTATTTCCTTCAATATCTGCCGCGCGATAATTTCCTGCTCTCCAGCCAATGAAAGCGAAGAGAGAAATTCCAGGGATTTTTCTATGGTCATCTGCGTAACCTGAAATATGTTTTTGCCGGCAATCAGCACGGACAGCGATTCGTTTTTCAGACGCGCGCCTTTGCATTTCGGGCACGGCAGTTCGCTCATGTATTCAAGGATGCGGTTCTTGACATAATCGCTGGAGGTATCAAAAAAGCGCTTCTGCAATTCCGGCATTACGCCTTCAAAAGGCGCGCCGTATTTTTTTGCCGCGGCGTCATCCGCGCCGTACAGGAATATTTCCTTGATATTGTCGGACAGATTTACGAATGGCGTATCCGGATTCACGTTAAATGCCGAAACGAAATCCCATAATACCCTGTAATAATGCATGGACAGCCGGCGGCTGACCTTTCTCCACGCCTCTACCGCGCCGGCGGAAAGGCTCAACATCGGGTCCGGTATTATAAGGTCCACGTCCAATTCCAGTTTCGTGCCCAAGCCCGCGCATACTGGACACGCGCCGGCAGGGCTGTTAAACGAAAACATCCTCGGCGAAAGGTCTTCTATGCTGATATTGCAGTAAGGGCACGCGTAATGCTGGCTGAACAGCTTTTCTTCGGATTTATGCTCGTTCTTCTGCACCGAAGCAATCATCATGCCTTCACCGGTCCGCAAAGTGGTTTCCACGGAATCCGCAATGCGGTTCTTTATACCAGGCTGAATCGTTATCCTGTCAACAATCACCTCTATGTTATGCCTTGTATTTTTATCAAGGAATGCCTTTTTGGAAAAGGATTTTTTTCTGCGTTTTGCCGGCGTCTGTTTGCCTTCGTTGTCTTCGAGAAGCGCAAGGACTTCATGGACATCTTTTATCTCCCCGTCCACGCGCACCTTAAGGAATCCTTCGCGCCTGACCATCTGGAACAACTCCCTATGCCGGCCTTTTTCGCCCCTCGCAAGAGGCGCCATAAGTACAATGCATGTCCCTGCAGGATACGCCATTATGGCGTCAATTATCTGCTGGGAAGTCTGCTGAGATATGGGTTTTTTGCATTTACAGCAATAGGGGTCTCCAATGCGCGCAAAAAGCAACCGGAGATAATCGTAAATTTCCGTGGAAGTCGCGACAGTTGACCTCGGGGTAGGATTGCCGGCGCGCTGTTCTATGGATATGGTCGGCGGCAGGCCTTCAATGTATTCCACATCGGGCTTCTGCATCTGCTCAAGAAATTGGCGTGCGTACGCCGAAAGGCTTTCCACATACCTGCGCTGGCCTTCGGCATAGATGGTATCAAACGCCAGGGAGGACTTGCCGGAACCGCTTATGCCGGTAATAACGACAAATTTGTCCCTCGGAATGTCTATGTCAACATTCTTGAGGTTATGCTCGCGCGCGCCCTTGATTCTTATGAACTTCTCTTCCGCCATAGCAAATACGCCTTTTTCAATATTCCAAAACTTTTTATTATAGTAAAAGAATCCGGTTATTGCAAGATATTTTGTAACCGGGGCCAGTGAACGACGACGAACCACAACAGGGACTTGACGAGACTTTTAAGAGACTGACGACGCCCGCTAAACAATGGATTAACAACAAAACGACGTAACCGTTAATCTGTAACGCCTTAACGTATATGTCCCCTCTAAAAAGAGGGGAACCAGGGGTGTGTTGTGGATACGATAACATACCCCCTGCCCGCTCGGCTGAGCTCGCGGCCGAAGCCCTCTTAATAGAGGGGAGACGACGGAGACCACCGTTGTATTGACGCCTTACGCGAAAATGAAGATAAAACTTGACTTTTCAGGCGTTTTTTGTATAATTTGAGCTTTCAATTTGCGGTAAAACTACGAAAAACAGAACCGCAGACGTGTTAATGGATTTAGAAAGGAATACTGATTATGGCACATAAAAAAGGCGCAGGTACATCAAGAAACGGCAGAGACAGCAATGCCCAGCGTCTCGGCGTAAAGGTCTTCGGCGGCGAAATCGTCAGAGCCGGGGCTATTATCGTCAGGCAGACAGGTTTGAGTTTCAGGCCCGGATTCAACGTGGGCAAGGGCACGGATTATACGCTTTTCGCGCTTGCCGACGGCAAAGTATCATTCACGGGAAACGGCAAAAAGGTCAACGTACACCCTGTACAAAACTAATCATATACGATTTAAGATTTTACGATTACGTTGCATGTATAAAATATCTCACAAAAATCCGAATTCTTAAATCTAAAATCTTAAATTCCCAGGTATTACGAAATAATCAGTGATTTTCCTTCCATCTCTAACGGCTTAGGCAGGCCAAGCAATTCCAGTATCGTAGGCGCCACGTCGCATAATTTCCCATCGCTTCTCAATTTTGTATTTTTTCTCGTATCGTCCGCAAGCGTAAACGGCACTGGAAAAACCGTATGCGCCGTATGCGGTTCTCTTGTGGCATAATCAAGCATCAATTCCGCATTTCCGTGGTCTGCCGTCAATAACACCGCGCCATGCTGTTCCAGTACCGCATCAACAACGCGGCCCGCACAGGCATCCACCGTTTCCACGGCCTTGATAGTCGCGTTGAGTATCCCCGTGTGGCCGACCATATCGCAGTTGGCGTAATTTATGACTATAACGTCAAACCGCTTTGACTTCACTGCCTCCACTACCTTATCCGTAACTTCAATCGCGTTCATCTCCGGCTTCAAATCATACGTGGGAACCTTCGGAGAGGGCACAAGTATCCTTTCTTCGCCCTCCACGCTCTTCTCCACGCCGCCGCTGAAAAAATATGTCACGTGCGCGTACTTTTCCGTTTCCGCTATGCGGAGCTGGCGCAATCCGTTTGCGGCAAGTATGTCCGTCAGGAGATTTTTCATGCGCATGGGACCGAACGCCACAGGCAAAGTAAATGTCGCGTCATACATGGTCATGGTCGTATAAAGCACCTTCGGCGCTGATTTACGCGGGAATTCCTTGAATTTCGGTTCGGTAAAAGCCCTTGCTATCTCCCTTGCGCGGTCCGCGCGAAAATTGAAATATATTATTGAATCGTTTTCCTTTATTCTGCCGAGCGGCTTTTTGTTTTCGTCAACTATCACTATGGGCTTTATAAATTCATCCGTTTCATTTCTCTGATAGGCATTCCGGACGGCCTGAACGGGCTCGGTCTCATAAACCCCATCGCCTGTTGTCAATGCGTCATAAGCGAGCACCAGCCGTTCCCATCTCTTATCTCTGTCCATGGCATAATAGCGCCCCGAAATCGTAACTATCCTGCCGACGCCTGTCTCCCTGATTTTGGACTCAAGCTGTTCCACGTAATGCGCGCCGCTTTTGGGCGGAGTATCGCGGCCGTCAAGAAAAGCATGAAAGAAAACCCTGTCACGGTTCAGCCTGAAACGTTTTGCCATTTCAAGCAGGGCGAAATAATGCCTGTCCGTGGAATGCACGCATCCGTCTGACACAAGCCCCATGAGATGCACATTGGAATTGTTTTTCAATGCGTGTTCAAAGGCATTGACAAAGGCGGGATTCCTGAAAAATTCGCCGGACTCAATCGCGCGGTCTATGCGCGTAATGTCCTGCCAGACGACCCTGCCCGCGCCGAGATTCAAATGGCCGACCTCTGAATTGCCCATGATTCCCTCTGGAAGGCCGACGTCATAACCGAACGCTGAAAGCTGAGTATAGGGATACTCTTTTTCAAGGCGCGTCAAGACCGGCGAATCCGCCAATTTAATGGCGTTGTATTCCGTACGGGGATTGACGCCCCATCCGTCCATTATCAATAGGACTATCGGTTTTCCGGACATACTCAAACTCCTGTTACCTGCCATCGCCGTCCTTCCTTCTTTTTTCCTTCTTCCTTCTCGCAACTAAAGGCCACTAAAGCACAAAGCCGTGAAGGACGATGGTTTTAGTCAAAGTAGTTACATGACGTAAATGCCTTTTCGCCGAGATATACGGCGCTGGAACCGAGCATTTCTTCTATGCGGAGCAACTGGTTATATTTAGCCATCCTGTCGGTCCTTGAAGCGGAACCGGTCTTTATCATGCCGCAGTTTGAAGCCACCGCGAGGTCCGCAATGGTTGCGTCCTCGGTTTCGCCTGAACGATGCGAAGTGACTGCCGTATAACCCGCTGTCTTTGCCATCTCTATCGCGCGAAGGGTTTCGGTTACCGTGCCTATCTGATTGAGTTTTATCAGGATGGAATTCGCTATGCCTTTCGTAATGCCTTCGGCAAGGCGTTTGGTATTGGTGACGAAGATGTCGTCGCCTACGAGCTGGATTTTCCTGCCAAGCTTGTCCGTAAGCAATTTCCATCCGTCCCAGTCGTCCTCCGCAAGGCCGTCTTCTATGGAAACAATGGGATAATTCTTCACCCATTGTTCATACAATTCCACCATCTTCTCGGAAGTAAACTGGCGTTTATCGGATTTCTTAAACGTATATTTGCCGTCGTCAAAAAATTCGCTTGCCGCGCAATCCAGGCCTATGAGGATTTCGTCGTTCTTGCCGTAACCGGCCTTTTCTATGGCCTTGATAAGGACTTCAATGGCCTCCTCATTTGATTTAAGGTTCGGCGCGAAACCGCCTTCATCGCCGACCGAAGTATTGTATTTGGATTCCTTAAGGATTTTTCTCAGCGTATGAAAGGTTTCCACGCCCATGCGCAGGGCGTCTGAAAATTTCTGCGCGCCGACGGGAATGAGCATGAATTCCTGTATATCCACGTTATTATCCGCGTGAGCTCCGCCGTTAAGCACGTTCATGAACGGGACCGGAAGGACATAAGAATTAGCGCCGCCAAGGTACCTGTGAAGCGGCATCTTAAGCTGGTTAGCCGCTGCCTTCGCGACGGCCATGGAAACGCTCAGAATGGCGTTGGCGCCGAGTTTGGATTTGAATTCCGTGCCATCCATATGAATCATCAAACTGTCTATTCCGACCTGATCGGTAACCATTCTGCCGACAACTTTCGGAGCTATGATTTCATTAACGTTTTTTACTGCCTTCAGGACGCCTTTGCCCCAGAATCGGCCCTGATCGTCATCGCGCAATTCAAGCGCCTCGGCCTCGCCCGTGGACGCACCCGAGGGAACCGCGGCCCTGCCAAGAGTGCCGTCTTCCAGCATCACATCCGCCTCTACAGTGGGATTTCCGCGGGAATCCATTATTTCCCTTGCCCATATACAGGAAATTTTACTCATACAATAGTACCTCCAATTAAATTAACCTTTCCATTATATTAGCAATTACTTTCGCGCTTTCAAGAAAATCTTTGATGATTATTGATTCGTTCGGGCCGTGTATGTTTGAATCCGCGTGGCCCGCGCCTATAGAAGCAATGGGCAGGTATTCCGACAACGTGTACATCGGCGTAGAGGCCGCCATCATGGGATTAATGACCGGCTCTTTGCGATAAACCTCCCTGCATGCATCGCTGACTGTCTTCACAAAGGGGTCCGTTACGGGCGTCATCGCCGCGGAATATCCGTGCGCGAAGTTTATTTTTACATCCGGAAAACCTTTTGCAATAAAATGCTTTTTCAGCCTGCTGATTATTTTAACAGGGTCTTGTTCCGGCACGAGGCGAAAGTCAAGTTTCGCCGATGCCTTGTGCGGCAGTACGGTCTTATGCCCCTCGCCCTGATAACCTGATGTCAACCCGTTTATATTCAACGCCGGCTCGAAGTAATACCTCTCAACCAAATCCCTGCCTGTCAATCCGAGAAGGAATTCTTTTATGCCGGCTTTCTTTCTGCGCTCTTTTTCATTGAACGGTATTTTACGTATGGCGGCAATCTCCTCATCGCAAGGCCGGACAATATCGTCATAAAAGCCGTCTATAAGGATATTTTCATCACTGCCTTTAAGGGAAGCCAATGCCCATGCCAGGCGCCACGCGGGATTAGGCGCTATAACGCCGTTGGACGAATGCATGTCCGCTTTGGCGCATTCTATGGAAATCTCAAGGTCTATAATGCCTTTCGCTCCAAGTGTTATCTGGGGCCGCCCTTTTTCATCCTTGGACCCGGATTCCCATATGCAACAATCCGCTTTCAGCAGGGTTGACCTGTGTTTCTTTACAAATGCGGGAAAACTCTCACTGCCGCTTTCTTCCTCGCCTTCCACAACGAATTTCAGGTTCACCGGCGGCGCGATGCCGAGGTCCAGATAGGATTTCAACGCCCATAATCTGGCGATAAGATTGCCTTTATTGTCAGCCGTGCCGCGGCCGAACAACAGGCCGTTCCGTTCCGTAAGTTTAAACGGAGGAGAAAACCATTCGCCAACAGGGTCTTCAGGCTGGACATCGTAGTGATTATAAAAAAGAAGCGTTTTGGCCGGCTTCTTAACAAGATGTTCCGCGCAGAATACGGGTGCAATGCCGGCCTTATGGATTGAAGCGTTTATTTTCAGGCGACTGAATGTGTCACGCAGGAATCCGGCCGTTTCAGGAAGGCATTTGCGCCGTGCCGAAACCGATTCCAGAGCGATGTACTTTTTCAGGGTCTCAATAGCCCAAGCCTTGTTTCTCTCAATCTGCGCGTAAATGTGTTTCATATTTTCATAGACATTTAAACAGAAAAATCTTATACTTTGATTATAGGACTTTAAGCCAAAGATTCAATAAAAATCTCCTAACAACGTACCGCCTCAGTCGAGGTGGGTTTTTGCCGGTTTTTCGATAACGCTGAACACGAACGACACGCCCCTGGATCCCCTCTTTTTAGAGGGGACATATACGAATTTCCCCTCTATTAAGAGCCCGCCTTCGCGCACCTGCGTGCCAAAGCCTGCCTGCACGAAGCCGATGCTTCGTTTCGGTCGCCTACGCTCCAAAGCTTCAGCGACGGAGC
>JACRIJ010000050.1 GCA_016220095.1 Planctomycetota bacterium
CCATGGAAACAGCTCAATTATAGCAGACAAGATCGCTATAAAGCTTGCCGAATACGTGGTAACGGAAAGCGGATTTGGCGCAGACTGCGGTGCTGAGAAATTCATGGATATAAAATGCCGTTACAGCGGCTTAAAGCCGGACGCGGCAGTAATCGTATGCTCCATCAGGGCCCTTAAGATGCACAGCGGCCAGTTCAAGGTCGTCGCCGGCAAACCCCTGGATCCGGGCCTTACCAAAGAAAACCTTGACGCAGTTAAAAAAGGCAGTGAAAACCTGCAAAAGCACATTGAAAATATACTGCAATTCGGCATCACGCCGGTTGTGGCCGTCAACAGGTTCAGCAACGATACTGACAAGGAAATCGAACTCGTCAGGGAAATGGCCATTTCCGCGGGCGCTTCCGATGCCGTGCCCAGCGAAGTATGGGAATTCGGCGGAGAAGGCGGCAAAGACCTCGCCAAGGCCGTAGTCAAGGCCGCGGAAAAACCGAGCAAATTCAAATTCCTCTATCCGCTTGAAATGTCCATTAAGGAAAAGATTGAAACCATTGCCACCAAGGTGTACGGCGCCAAAGGCGTCTCTTACCAGCCGCTCGCTGAAAAGAAAATCAAGCTCTATACCAAGCTTGGCTACGATAAACTGCCGATTTGCATGGCAAAAACCCACCTGTCGCTTTCACACGACGCCGAACTCAAGGGCCGCCCGAAGGATTTCGTGGTGCCCATCAGGGACGTCCGCGCTTCAGTAGGCGCCGGATTCCTCTACCCGCTCCTCGGCGAAATGAGAACCATGCCCGGACTTCCGTCCGAACCGGCAGGCACAAGGGTTGATATTGACGATAACGGCAATATCGTAGGCCTGTTCTAAAATTATAACCGGCAAAACACGCGTAGAGACGGGTTCAAAGCCCGTCTCTACATCAATATAATATATGCAAAATCTTATCATTTAAGGAGGACCATACAATGCCCGCTCAATTACTGGACGGCACACCGATTGCCGAAAAAATCAAATCCGAACTTCTGCCCAAGATAAAGGAATTAACCGCGAAAGGCGCCACGCCTCACCTCGTCGCGCTTTATGTCGGCGAAAACGCAGGCTCCAAGATTTATATGAACAAACAGAAATCCGACTGCGAAGAAGTCGGCATCAAATACAGCCAGCACGGACTGCCTGAAACGGCAACCGAACAAGAGCTCATCAAGGCCCTTACGGACCTTAACAATAACCCCGACATCACCGGCATAATCCTGCAAATGCCGCTCCCTCAGCACATCAGCATGAGAAACGTGCGCCTTAACATCGCGCCTGCAAAGGACGTTGAAGGCATTACCCCGAGAAACCTCGGCATGCTCGTCATGTCGGATTATAAACTCGCGCCATGCACCGCGGTAGGCGCCTTTGAACTGCTGAAATCATTAAAGCCATCCCTGAAACACCTTGACGTGACTATCGTAGGCCACAGCGAAATCGTAGGCAAACCGCTTATGCTCCTTATGCTTTCGTCCATGATGGAATCCGCCACCCCGACCGTCTGCCATATCGGCACAAAAGACCTGGCATTCCATACAAAACGCGCCGATGTGCTTTTTGTCGCGGCAGGCAAGGCCGGATTAATCAAGGGTTCCATGATCAAACCCGGCGCCATCGTCATAGATATCGGCATCAACAGGGTGCCCGTCCTTGACGAAAACGGCAAACCGGTGCTGAATGAAAAAGGCAAACCCAAAACAAAAGTCACAGGCGACGTCGTTTTTGAGGAAGCCAAAGAAGTGTGCTCCTATATAACGCCCGTACCCGGCGGCGTAGGCCCGCTGACAGTGGCAATGCTCTTGAAAAATACCGTGGAATGCACCAAACTGCAAAAGAATTTGTAATATCTAATTAAGGAGTTTCTTATGATAACCTCTACCTCTAAGTCCTTTGAAACTGTCCTTGAAAACCTCAAAGGCGAAAACAAGCTCTTCCTCGTAGGATGCGGCGATTGCGCCACTATATGCAAGACCGGCGATGAAGATACTGTTAAGGCTATGAAGGCAAAATTGGAAGAAAACGGCAAGACCGTAACGGGTTGGATAGTCGTTACGCCCGCGTGCAATGTGGGCAAACTCAGGAAAGAATTCAAGGCCGTCAAACAGCAAATTGACGATTCGGATTCAATCCTGGTCATGTCCTGCGGCCTATGCGTTGCCGCTGTTATTGACGCTGTAGAACAGGTTAAACCCGTACATCCCGGCACGGATACCGGCTTCGGCGGGGAAACCATAAGATTCGGCCAGTTTACCGAAAGATGCTCCATGTGCGGCGAATGCATACTGGAAGACACCGGCGGCATCTGCCCCGTTACCATGTGCTCTAAAGGACTCCTTAACGGGCCCTGCGGCGGCTACAAGAACGGCAAATGCGAGGTCGACCCGGAACTGGACTGCGGCTGGATGATGATATATGAACGCCTCGGAAAATTAAACAAACTGGATAAAATGGAACCCCTGCGAAAACCGAAAAACTTCGCCAAATGGAAAAGACCCCGCAAACTCGTCCTCACCGATGAACAGAAATTCGGAAAAAAGAAAACAACCAATGAATAATCATGATTCCAATAGAAAGGAGTTATCACAATGAGCCAATTAAAAGAATCACTTACCAAAGGTAAATTTGTAATTACATCCGAAATCGGACCGCCTAAGGGCACTAATATCATGCCCCATATTGAAGAGGCCGAACACTTCCTTAAAGGCAAGGTCGCGGCAATCAACGTCACCGATATCCAGAGCGCTGTCATGCGGTTCGGCAGTCTCGCCACCTGCAGGCTCCTCGTGGAACACGGCATGGAACCCGTGCTCCAGATGGTCTGCCGCGACAGGAATCGTCTTGCACTGCAATCCGACCTGCTCAGCGCCGCCGGCTTGGGCATTGAAAACGTGCTCTGCCTTACGGGCGATCACCAGGTTATGGGCGACCATAAAGACGCTAAGGGCGTGTACGACCTTGATTCCGTACAGCTCCTCGCGGCCGCAAAAGGCCTTACAGAAGGCCACGACATGTCCGGCAATAAACTTGACGGAACTCCAAACCTGTTCCTCGGCGCGGTCGTAACGCCGGAATCGGAACCCGTTGAACCGCAGATAATCAAGATGAAAAAGAAAATCCTCGCGGGCGCCCAGTTCTTCCAGACCCAGGCAGTTTACGATATAGACAGGTTTGCGTCTTTCATGGATAAGGTCAGGGGCTTCGGAGTCCCGGTCATGGCAGGCATCGTAGTGCTGAAATCAGCCGGCATGGCCAAGTTCATGAACGCCAACGTCGCCGGCGTAAAAGTGCCTGAAAACCTGATTGAAGAAATGAAGAAAATGAAAACCGAAGAGGATAAGATTAAAAAAGGCGTTGAACTCGCCGCTAAGGTTATTAACGGCGTAAAGAAATATTGCCAGGGCGCGCATATCATGCCGCTCGGATGGGATAAACATGTCCCAAGTATAATCGCACAATGCGATCTGTCTTAAACCATTATGAAACTTGCTATTTCCGGCAAAGGCGGGGCAGGCAAGACTACCTTGACCGCCCTGCTTTGCCTATCGTTCGCATCCGAAGGGAAAAAAGTGCTCGCGATAGATGCCGACCCGACAGCCAATCTCGCCGGCACGTTGAATTTCCCTGACCCCGAAAAGATTATTCCAGTCATAGCCATGAGTAATCTGATTGAGGAACGCACAGGCGCCAAGCCCGGCACCTCCGGAAGTGTTTTTAAACTCAATCCTAAAGTTGATGACATCCCTGAAAAATATTCATACGCGCATAACGGCATAAAATTCATGGTGCTCGGCGCTATCAGAAACGCCAGCGCCGGCTGCGCCTGCCCTGAAAATACATTCCTTAAATCCCTGCTCCAACACCTGGTTCTTGAAAGGGATGAAGTCGTCATCGTTGATATGGAAGCCGGCATAGAACACCTCGGAAGAGGCACGCTCGCCGGCATCGACGCGCTTGTCATAGTGGTTGAACCCGGCAGGAAAAGCCTTGACGTCGCCGGCCGCATCTTTGCGCTCGCGAAACAACTCGGATTGAAAAAAATATGCTTCGTTGCAAATAAGGTCAGAACCCAGGAAGACCTCGCTTTCATTAAAAAAAACCTTCCGGAAAAACAACACCTGACCGGCAGTCTGCCTTACAGCGAGGAATTGCTCGCGATAGACAGGGGAATGCCCCTTCAAACGGCATTTAAATCGTTCTCTGAAAACGTAAAAGCTATTATAAACGAAGTAACCGGTAACCAGTAGCGAGGTATGACGGATGAGACGAAGGAGAAAGAACATCGTTCGTTTCCCGTGACCCGGTTCCCGTTTCCCGTTTAAAGGGGCCATGTACCGGTACTGATATATGACGGGCCACGGATCACGGGCCACGGAAAACGAATCCCGGCCGCCGGATCTCGGACCTCGAATCTCGGAATTCGTTTAAACGGGCCACGGGAAACGGGTCACGGATCTCGGATTCAGCTTAATCTGCTAAATCTGTTGTGAAAAAACACATAAATATAAAAATGTCCAATGATTACGGTAGGGACAGAATAACGACCAGAGGAAGTCCCACCCCGAAGTGGCGGGATATTCTGTCCCTGCAAAATGCCGCGGGGGAACTTGAGAACCTTGTTATCTTATTGCAACATAGTCGTCGTGTCCCGTTCAGGGGCTCGTAAAGTCCCTGTTTAAAAACGTCCGTAGTCCGTGTTTACCCGTTCACTGACGGGTTACGAACCCGATACGAAAATGCTTGTTTTTCCTGATTTTAATGGTATAATACAACGTCTTTTTGAGTGCAAATAAAAATACAATTGGAGGATTAACATCGTGACTGACAAGAAAACCGCACAGGAAATAATGCTTGAACACGTCAAGCAAAAAGGCATTAAAACGGCCTTTGACAGGACCGCTTCCATGGCCCCATGCCCCATCGGCTCGGCCGGCTCCTGCTGTAAAATATGCAATATGGGCCCTTGCAGGCTGAACCCAAAAAAACCCGATGAAGGCACCGGCATCTGCGGCGCAACCGCATCCACCATCTCGGCGCGCAATTTCGCCCGCATGGTCGCCGCCGGAGCGGCATCCCATTGCGACCACGGCCGCGCCGTAGCACATACGTTCCTACTCACCGCGCGCGGTGAAGTCTCCGGCTATCAAATCAAAGACGTAAAAAAACTGCATTCGCTCGCGGCTGTATATGGAATTGAAACATCCAACAGGACTAAAGAACAAATCGCCGAAGCCCTGGCCCTTGCAATCATAGAAGAATTCGGCGCACATGATTCCAAATTAAATATGCCTAAACGGGCGCCTCAACCCAGGCAGGAATTATGGAACAAACTCAACGTATGGCCCAGGAGCATTGACAGGGAAGTCGTTGACCTGATGAGCCGCACCGTAATGGGCACCGACCAGGATGACAGGAATATTTATATGGCATCCGCAAGATGCGCCCTCGCCAACGGCTGGGGCGGTTCCATGATAGCCACGGAACTCCAGGATATACTCTTCGGAACGCCCGTTCCTACAAGGGGCAAAGTCAACCTCGGCGTCATTAAAAAAGACGAGGTAAACATAATCGTCCACGGACATGAACCCCTTCTTTCAGAAATGATCGTCATTGCTTCCAAAGATAAGGCCCTCGTAGAACTCGCCAAATCAAAAGGCGCTAAAGGCATCACCATCGCCGGCGTCTGCTGTACGGCCAACGAACTCCTTATGCGCCACGGCATACCGGTCGCGGGAAATTTCTCCCAGCAGGAACTGGTACTCGCCACGGGCGCCGTGGAAGCCATGGTTGTGGACGTACAATGCCTCATGCAGGCATTGACCGAAATGGCGGCCTGCTACCATACCAAGATAATTACAACTTCGCCTAAGGCAAAAATCACCGGCGCTATTCACATGGAATTTGACGAACACAGCGCGCTTGCCACGGCAAAAGAAATTGTCAAAACAGCCATTGAAAATTACCCGCGAAGAGGCGAAACCTGCATTCCCCAGGAAGACACCGAACTCGTCTGCGGTTTCAGCCATGAAACCATCAACTATATGCTCGGCGGCTCCTTCAGGGGTTCCTACAGGCCTCTTAATGACAATATCATGAACGGCCGTATCCTCGGAGTCGTCGGCGTGGTCGGATGCGAAGTGCCATCCCTTAATTCCAATCAAGCGCATTACGACCTTATAACGGAACTTATCGCGAATAATATCCTCGTCGTGCAAAGCGGTTGCAGCGCGCTGGGCTCTGCGAGAAACGGGCTTCTTCTGCCGGAAACGGCCATAAAACTGGCCGGTAAAGGCCTCGCGGAAGTCTGCCAGACCGTCGGCATACCGCCTGTGCTCCACGCCGGGGCGTGCGTTGATAACAGCCGCATTCTGGTCGCGGCCGCGGCTATGGTGCAGGAAGGCGGACTCGGCAAGGATATCAGCGACCTGCCCGTGGCAGGCGCCTGCCCGACATGGATGAGCGAAAAAGCCATCGCTATCGGCATGTACTTCGTGGCTTCCGGAGTGTTCACGGTATTCGGTCCGCGGCTCCAAACTATGGGCAGTAAGAAATTTGAAAAACTCCTCTGCGAAGATTCCGAACAGATATTCAAGGGCAGATGGGGCGTCTCCGATAACCCCAAAGCAATGGCCCAGATGATAATTGACCATATCAATAACAAACGCGAAAAACTCGGCATCAATAAGGCCAAAGAAAGAGTCCTTTACGATATGGCAATGAGAAGAGATTTGAAAATAGAATAGTTTTTGCATGTTAACGATTTTTTGGGAGAACTTTTTATGACTTGTCCAAAATGCAAAGAAGGCCAGATGAAAGAAATTGACCGCGAAACAAACACGTTTGAGCAGACCCATGTATTGCTTGAATGCGATAAATGCTCATATACGATCATTGAACCTGAAAAGAAATAACTGAATTGCACTATTGATAATTGAAATTGGAGGTTTTTTATGTCCAAGCTAATCGCATCTGCGGCTATCCGCGGCGCTCATAAAATCGTCAATCGCGCCGAAAAATCGTGGAATGAAGCCCTGAAAAAATACGGCCCTGACCAGAAAGTGGAATTCCCTAACACCGGTTATTTCCTGCCCGTTATTTTCGCCATGACCGGCATAGAAGTCAAAACACTCAAAGACTGCCAGCCTGTCATTGAGGAATGCAAACGGCTCCTGCCGCCCGTGCCGGAAAAACAGCACTGGCTGCCCTTCCTGGGCGTAACCCTGGACGCGGGCATGGCTACCCTATGGGCGGATGAAATAATTGAAGCCCTGAAATACATCAAAGACTGCCCCTATGCCATACAGGAAAACTGCCCTGAAGAAGGCAATTTCTGGCTCGGCGCAGCTGATGACGTAATCATGAGAAAAAGAGGCATTGAATTCGTGGACGGCACCGCGCCGGGATTCGCCGCGTGCGTAGGCGCCGCTCCCACAGTGGAACAGGCAGTCAAACTCGCCCGCGAACTCCAGGAAAAGAACCTATACGTGTTTATGTCCGCTGATACGCACGGCAAAACCATGGCCGACCAGCTCCGTCAGGCAAAGGTGCAGATGGGCTGGGAGACGCGCCTCGTGCCTTTCGGTAAAGACGTGACCTCCACCGTTTTCGCGCTGGGATTCGCCGCGCGCGCGGCAATGGCCTTCGGCGGCGTTAAACCGGGCGATTTTAAAAGAACGCTCCTTTATAATAAGAACCGCATATTCGCCTTCGCGCTCGCGCTTGGCGAGATAGACGACGAGAAATACGCACAGGCCGCAGGCGCCATAAACTATGGGTTCCCGGCTATCGCCGAAACGGATATCCCGGAAATACTGCCCACAGGCGTATGCACCTATGAACACGTCGTTTCAAGGGTCAAAGTTGAAGATATGGTATCCAAGGCCGTTGAAGTCAGGGGCCTGAAAATACAGATTCATAAGGTTCCTATCCCTGTTTCCTTCGGACCGGCCTTTGAAGGCGAACGTATCCGTAAGGAAGATATGCAGGTGGAATTCGGCGGCACTAAAACGCCGGCCTTTGAAGTCGTGTTTACAAAAGACCTGAATCAGGTGGAAGATAATAAGATTGAAGTCATCGGGCCTGAAATTGACGACATGAAAGAAGGCGGCGCTTACCCGCTCGGCATCGTCGTGGAAGTCGCCGGACGCCAGATGTCCTCGGACTATGAACCTATCTTTGAAAGATGGGTGCATACGTTCATCAATGAAGCCAGCGGTATTTTCCACATGGGCCAGAGAGACATCAATATGGTCCGTATCAACAAAGAAGCTAAACAAAAAGGCTTTAAGATAAAACACCTCGGCACCATCCTGCACGCAAAATTCCATGCCGATTTCGGCGCAATCGTGGATAAGGTGCAGGTCAGGATATACACCAATGAAAAAGACGTCCTCGCCTGGCGCGATAAGGCAAGGGCTACCTACAAAACAAGGGACGAACGCCTCGGCAGTATGACTGATGAAAGCGTGGAAATGTTCTATTCCTGCGCCCTCTGCCAGTCGTTCGCGCCTACGCATATCTGCGTGGTAACGCCGGAACGCTCCGGACTGTGCGGCTCATACAACTGGCTTGACTGCAAGGCAGCCTTCCAGATGAACCCCACAGGCCCGAATCAGCCCGTTCCGAAATTGGACGTCCTTGACCCTGCAAAAGGCGTCTGGAAGAGCGTAAACGACTTCGTATTCGCCTCCTCCAGAAAGAGCATTGAAAAGGCATGCGCATACAGCATTATGGACAGCCCTATGACTTCCTGCGGATGCTTTGAATGCATATCCGCCATCCTGCCCCTCGCCAACGGCATCATGACCGTAAACAGGGAATACGCGGATATGACCCCGTGCGGAATGAAATTCTCCACGCTCGCCGGAACCGTAGGCGGCGGCCTGCAGGTGCCGGGCTTTGTCGGACACAGCCGTATCTACATCGGAAGCAAAAAATTCCTGCTTGCCGAAGGCGGCTTAGCGCGGCTTACGTGGGCGCCTAAGGCACTCAAAGAAGCCATCAAACCGCTTATAGAAAAACGCGGCAAAGAAATGGGCGTGCCCGACCTGTACGACAAGATCGCCGATGAAACAACCGCAACCACGGAAGAAGAAGTCCTCGCTCATATGCAGAAAACGAATCACCCGGCATTAACAATGCCGTCGTTGATAGGTTAAAGAGTTTAGGAGTTATGTAGTTCAGGGGTTACGGAGTTTAGGAGTTACGTAGTTGTAATGTAAGGGTGAATCTATATATTCACCCTATTTAAACCCGTTCTTCGTGACTTCGTGGCAATAAACAGATACTAAATTATAAACTTGAGTCTTTATTTAGGAGGTTTTCATAATGGCTCTAACTGGCTTGGATATCTACAAACTTTTGCCGAAAAAGAATTGCGGCGAATGCGCGGTGCCTACATGCCTGGCATTTGCCATGGCGCTTGCGGGAAAAAAGACTTCCCTTGACAAGTGCCCGTACGTAAGTACGGATGCTAAAGCAACTCTTGAAGGCGCGTCCGCGCCGCCCCAGAGGCTCGTCGCGCTCGGCATCGGCGAAAATAAGATTGAAATCGGAAACGAAACGGTCATGTTCCGGCATGAACAGACCTTCTGGCATCAGCCCGGCATAGCCGTGGAAATTGAAGATACAACGCCGGACGCCGAACTGGCCGCGAAAATCCAAAAAATAAACTCCCTGGTCTTTGAAAGGGTTGCGCAGAAATTAAGCGTCCAGGTGATCGCCGTAAGAAATACATCAAAAGACCCTGCGAAATTCGCCAAAACCGTCACCACAGTCTGCGAAAAATCACAGCTCGCGCTGATACTCGTATCCGACAGCCCCGCTTCCATAGAAGCGGCCCTGAAAGCATGCGCCGGAAAGAAACCCCTCATCCACGGCGCAACAGCGGCAAACTTCCAGCAGATGGCGCAACTTGCCAAGGCCAATAACTGCCCCATCGTCACCGTGGCAAATACGCTTGATGAAATGGCGGAACTGACGCCTAAGGTAAAGGCCCTCGGCATTGAAGATATTGTGATGGATTTCAATACAACTGACCCGCAGAAGATGCTCTTAAACCTGACCCATTCAAGACGCCTTGCCGTGAAAAAGACCTTCAGGCCGCTGGGATATCCAACTATAACCTTTGTAGGCGGAAATGATAAGAATTGGGAACTCGCACAGGCAGTCACGGCAGTATGCAAATACGCCGGCCTTGTTGTCCTGAAATCAACTGACAACTGGGAAATACTGCCGCTCCTTACGGCGCGTCAAAGCGTTTATACCGACCCGAGAAAACCCATACAGGTTGAATCCAAGATATACGAAATCGGCAATGTAAATGAGAATTCTCCGGTGCTCGTAACAACGAATTTCTCCCTGACCTATTTCACCGTAGAACCCGAAGTTGAAGGCAGTAAGATTGCCGCTTATATAATCGTCGTTGATACCGAAGGAATGTCCGTATTGACGGCATTCGCGGCTGATAAACTGAATTCCGAAAAGATAGCAAAGATGCTCAACACCAGCGGCATAAAGGACAAGGTAAAACATAAGAAGGTGATTATACCGGGATATGTCGCGGTAATGAGCGGACGCCTGCAGGAAGATTCAGGATGGGAAGTCATGGTAGGCCCGCGTGAAGCATCGGCGATAGGACCGTATCTCAAGACTATGTGGAAGATTTAAGGATTACAAGATTCTAAGATTGGAAGATTGGAAAATTGCGAACGGACGATGCTAAAAGAATTTAGAATTACAGAGACGCCCCGCAAAGGGCGTCTCTTTTTTTTACAGCAGATTTACCGGATTAAGCGAATTGGCCGGAATTCGGCGCCCGACACCCGGAATCCGGCACTCGGGACTCGGAAGCCAGAACTCGGATCTCGGATTTGGAAACATCCTGTCATTAAATATCAAAATAACCAATGATTACGGTAGGGACAGAATATCCCGCCACTTCGGGGCAGGACTTCCTCTTGTCGTTATTCTGTCCCTGCAAAATACCGCGGGGGAACTTGAAAACCCACCTTCAACGAGGCCTTACAACCCCCGCAAAATTCCCCTTGACATGCGCTGATGTAAAATGATAGAATCACGTCCATGTCCCGAGCATTATCCGTTAAGCATTCCGTTCTTATCTCGGCATCTATTGCCGTCAGTCTCCTATGTATCTTGGAAAAAATTTTTTGCCTGGAAATTGCCTCAAGATTGTGGGGTATATATGTCGTTATTGAATACCTGCTTTCAGGCTTGCTCATATTGGTTTCGGTATGGTCGCTCGCCTTTTTCGCCTATAACATAAAAAAAAGTAAACTGGCCTATTACATCCCGGTTTCTATTAATCTTTCCGCCTTGCTGACAATTACACTTGTACCGTTTTGGGCTATCAGGCTTAACTTTAATTTTAAAACAAATCTAATCGAACGTCAAAAAGTCGTAACCATGATAATTTCAGGGGAGCTCCAAAACTCTTATTCGGAACATGACGCAATATTCGTTCAACTGCCGAAAGAATACAAACATCTTTCAAGAAACTACGGAAATGTCATGGTTGACTGCAGAAATGGAACAACACGCGTATTGTTTTACATGGCCGACGGCATCCTGGATAACTTTGAAGGATTTATGTACACGACTGGTGAATGCCCTAAGATAGGAGATTTCGATGCGAAATTTTTGCTGATTGAACCGAAAGGACAGCACTGGTTTTATGTTATTGGCTTATGAAAACCATACTGCAAAAAAAGGAATGCGCATAATAATTAAAGCTTCCTGTAGCAAGCTACAGGGAATCTTCTCGGTAAAGCCTCAGTCAAGGATACGTATAACACACCCCTTTGCCCCCTTTCTACGCCCGCCGAAGCGGGCTTCGCGGGCGGGCTCTTAATAGAGAGGAAATCGTTCGCACGACGCCTTCCCCTCTATTAAGAGGGGATGGAGGGGTGTGTCGTCCGTGTTAAGTGTTATCGAAAAACCAGCATAAAACCACCTCGACTGAAGCGGTACGTTTAACAGCTATTCGTACGCATTAGTTGCATTCGCGGCTAATCCGTAATCGTCTCGTCGTAATCTTTTAATCTTAAAACTTGCGAATCTTCTAATCTTTCAAGGCATTCGTCCGCCGTCCCTCACTACTCGGTTTACCCTGGGCTTAGCGAAGGGCTACTCGCTACTTTTTATCCTTATCCTCTTTCTTAATCTGATCCTTCACTTCTTCTATGGTGATATACTTCTTGGGCCTGTTGTACCAATCTTTTAGTTTCAGGTCTTCCACGATATTGCGCGCGCCGAGCAATACCAGCCCGTCGCCGGGAACCGTACCGTTGTAAACCAGAAGCGTCTTTGAAGGGCCGTCAAGGACGTAAAGATACTGCCCTTTGTCATACGCCTCGCCAGTCGTTATGGTCATATTGGAGGCCGTTCCTACGCCCTGCGCGTACGCGTACGGCGATGAATTATTCAGGGCAAATGCAACTACAAGCCCGATAATAATGCCCGCGAGTAAAACAACAATCAGCTGGGTCTTTTGCATAATCAAATCTCCTATAAAAAATGTTTGCAAAAAAAACCAAAAGTCTTTATAATGCAATTCGTTCAAATTTCACGGGGCGTAGCTCAGCTGGCTAGAGCGCTTGGTTCGGGACCAAGAGGCCAGAGGTTCGAATCCTCCCGCCCCGAAAATTTTTACTGCGGTAAAAATTTTCCGTATTTCCATAACTCCTCAACGCCATAACCCCTTAATTTCATAACTCTTAGACTCCGCAACACGTAATCTTTCAATCGTCAAATCCATAATCTTGTAATCTTTAAATCTTAGAATCTTCCAATCCTTAAGGTATTTGACGCACGTGGTCTATGCTGAGGAACTTTATCTGGTAGTTATTATCCGCGGTCAATTCCCTCAGGGTTGTAATCCTGTTGGGATCCGCGAGATAGCCCAGCGAAGCAACTATAATCAGGCGGTTTGATTTATTTGTTTCCTTTTCAAACCTGTTTTTCAGGAAAACCACCGTGCCTTTATCGCCGATCTTGCCGAGCACCAGCACGGCAAGTGCCTTGATATCCGCATTGCCACCCTCGTAATCCTTATACATCTTTTCCAGCACGACCTTATGCTGTCCGAGCATGGCCAGCGAATAACAGCAATCCCTATAGATATTCGGGGTCTTATCGCTGTTTTTAAACAATTCCGTAATTTCCGGCACGACGATTTCGTCGCCGATCATGCCGAGCGCTATCAGGGTATAATCGCGTTTGGTTTCGGATTCTTTTACGGATTTGACGATATCCATCAGCTCTTTAATGGTATCTTTAGCCTTAAGCATGCCCAATGCAATAAGTGCCGCGTTCTTTACGAATTCCGCGGCGCGCTTGTCGGCCAATACCTTTTTCAATTCCGGCACCGCCTTAGCGTCGTTTAGAATGCCGAGCGCGATAATGCCGAATGCCTTGAAATCGTCCGATTTTTTGTCATTAGCGCATTCAAGCATTATTTCATAACTGCCTTCGGCCTTTGTCTGCGCGAGGGCTATAAGTGCAAACCCCCTGACCAGTTCATCCTTGCCCTTTTTTATCATTGTCACGAGGGTATCTTTCGCGCCGGGATTTCCTATCATTCCGAGTCCAATCGCTATAGACCTCAGGACTTCATTGTCTTTTTCCTTATCAAAGGCCTTGATAAGCAGGTTCATCGCCTCGTCGCCGCCGAGCCTGCCGAGCGCCAGCGCCGCGTATGCCTTCTGGGTGGAATCTTCTTTTTTGCCCTTCTTGGGGAGAAGGATTTCACCTACGTAAGGCACCAATGCGGGGTCTCTTTCAAGCCCGAGCGCGAGGGTACAAGCCCAAAGGGTCTGCGGGTCTTCCGATTTAAAATCCAGTATTTTCTTCAAGGCATCTATTGCCTTCGGGTCGCGCATATAACCCAACGCGTAAGCCGCGAAACCGCGGGTCACTTCGTGGCCTTTGGGGTCCATAAGTTTTTCCGCGATTTTCTGTATTGAATCCGTATCTTTAATCATGCCTATGCCGAGCATGGTGGAATCGCTGACCTCACGTTCGGGGTCTGCGAGATTAGGCCTGAGTTTTTGCGCGTAAGCTATATCGCCCGTGCGTCCTATGGCTATAGCGGCGGCAAGGCGTATATTGAAATCGCCGTCTTTCAGGGCCTGTTCAAACAATGCCCTCAACATACCCAATTCAGTGCTTTCCGTAGAACTGCCTTCCACTTTTACTTCAAAAACCTCTCTTGGGAAAGGCTTCTTATAATCCAGGTATTTATCCTTATTGGTATCCCACCAGGTCTCCCACAGGCCCCTTGCGGAGCCGGATTGAACGCCTGGAGCGCCACCGGGGCTTTCAGAGTCGCCTCTGCCGGGAGGCGGGGTTAATCTCATACTCCCGCCGCTTGGGCACCACGCATAGGAAAAATCCAATGCCATAAGGCCGAATGCGGCCATTAAAGCAACAACAAGTACAACCTGTTTCATACACATACCTCCTGCGAAATATCACAACAAATCCATATAGCGCATCTCACATCGCACATCTGTTTATTTAGTGTAGATACTATCATATTTATTACACCCTGTCAACCGTTTTTTGTTCCATTCTTTCTAAATGGATTTAATGATTTCTGCCACGAAGACACGAAGTCACGAAGAACGACTGCCTATTTAATATGAATGAACAGTGCGTATACGTAACATCGTTCTGTCATACCCTATTTATTGCTCATCAGTACTTTCTTCGCAAGTTTCTGGCGGAATTCATGCAGTACCTTGGCGTATTTCGCATCTGACACTGCAAGAATCTGCACCGCGTAAATAGCGGCGTTTTTAGCGCCGGCCTGGCCTATAGCCATAGTGCCTACGGGTATTCCGGAAGGCATCTGTACCATAGACAGGAGCGAATCCAGCCCTCCGAGGGCCTGTGTCTGCATAGGAACGCCTATAACAGGCAGAACAGTGTGACTTGCCACTACACCGGCGAGATGGGCGGCGCCGCCGGCGGCGGCGATAAAGACCTTTACGCCCTTTTTCGGGGCATCTATGACCATGGCTTTAAGTTCATCCGGCGTCCTGTGCGCGGAAAGGATATGAACGCTGAAAGGCGCGCCGAATTCCTTTAATTGGTCAATAGCCCCCTGCATGACGGGCATATCGGATTCACTGCCCATGACTATACTTACAGAACTTGTTTTTTCCATAACGCAATCTCCATTCTAAATTTTCAATTAGATATTTACAATTTTCAATTTACAATGCCACGAAAGCGCGAAGTATTGTTTTACTCGCAGGAAACGTTTATCCAGAGACAATGCTTTTTATCCCGCCCTTCCTTTTTCATTTTTCCTTCTTCATCCTTCGTTCGTCCCGTCCCTATCTACTAACTACTCATCCCTCACTACTTCGTCGAAAGGTACCGCGACGGCAATTTTCTGCCCAGCACGCCTTCCATGAATCGCGACGCCTGGGTCAATTTTTCAATGTCTATTCCGGTGCTGACGCCCATTTTTTCAAATGTATAGACTATATCTTCAGTGGCAAGATTGCCCGCGGCTCCCGGTGCGAACGGGCATCCGCCGAGTCCGCCGGCTGATGCATCAAAAACCGTTATCCCCATCTCACGCCCTTTTACAACGTTCGCCAACGCCGTGCCGCGCGTGTCGTGCATATGCAAGGCGATTTTGGCCATGTCAAACTTCGCAAGCACCTTTTCAAGCACCCTTTCAACGTCCGTCGGCACCGCCACTCCGATGGTATCACCCAATGAAACCTCATATATTCCAAGGTCAAATAATTTTCCGGTCACTTCCAGCACCTTTTCAGGGGCTATCTGCTTTTCAAACGGGCACCCGAAAACCGTGGAAACGTACCCTCTCACGGCGATATTGTTCTTGCGCGCCATGTCAACCACCTCGCGAAACCTCTCTATGGAACCGTCAATGGTCGTATTAGTGTTCTTCATATTAAATGTCTCGCTCGCGGCCGTGAATACGGCGATTTCCTTAATGCCGAACTCTATAGCGCGCTCCATTCCCTTGGCATTAGGCACGAGAACCGAATATTGCACGCCCGGCCTGACGGCAAGTTTCGCGCAAACCTCGCCGGAATCCGCTAATTGCGGTATCAATTTGGGATGCACGAACGCGGTAATCTCTATGTTCGTGCAACCGGCATCCGCGAGCATTTCCACGAACCTGACCTTATTTTCAGTGGAAATGGAATCCTTGATGTTCTGTAGGCCGTCACGCGGCCCGACTTCTACGATTTTTACTTTTTTAAACAACTGATTCATATTTGTTAAAACTAAACAACGAAACAACTGAACAACCAAACAACTTGGACGACGGAACGACGACTACTAACAGGGACTTAACGAGACTTTTAAGAGACACGACGAATGTTTTAGTTTACGATTACTTTCGGTTGTCGTGCGTTTCTCATTCTTCGTCCGACGTTCAACTGCCAACTGTTCACCTATCACCTTTCATCGTCGTCCTTCCTTCTTCATTTTTCATTCTTCCTTCTAAATCGCCTTTGGCGATTTAGCCTTTGATTGTGCGCGGCAAAAGCATCTGATGGCGCGGGCAATAGCTCTTCGGATTCTGATATGCCATGCGGCAGAACGCTACGAAATAATCCCTCAATTTAGGCAGGGAAACGACCTCGTCAACAAAACCGTTCTGGGCGCAATGCAGCGGGCGCGATTTTTCATAGTATTCCTGTGCTAATTTATTCATCGTATCAATAACCGGTTCAAGCGGTTTATTGGCTTCCTGTTCTTTCAAAAGCCGTCTTGCGAAAGAAGCCACTGCCGAGGTCTCTCCGTGCATGACATAAATCTCAGTCGTCGGCACTCCGAGCGTAAAGGCATTATTCCTGTTGCCCTGCGGACCGCCCATCACGTAATGAGCCGCGGCAGTGCCCTTGCGCAATACCACCGTGGCCATAGGCACGCCCGAACTTTCAATGGAATAAATCAATGACTGTCCCAATCCCAACAACTCTGCTTTTTCCGCGATGTCGCCAACGTCTATGCCGCTCGTATCCTGTATCCATATTACGGGCATCCTGTCACGGCCGCAATAGGTAACCAATTCGCTCATTTTTATCAGGCCTTCGCGGTACAATTTGCCGCCTATGCCGGGATAATCGGCGTAAGCCGGATAGCCCTTCTTCAGGAACCCCTGTCTGTTTGCTATAACGCCTACAGGGAAACCGTCCAGCTTGGCCATGCCGCAATACATCTCGCACCCGTAATCAGGCCTGTATTCGGTATGTTCGCTGTTATCAAAAATCCTTGCCAGCACCTGTTCAATTTCATAGGCGCGTTTCTGGTTCATAGGAACGATATAATCCATTTCTTCGGGCGCAAACGCGGGCGGTTTGGATTCCGTAACCCTGAAGAATTCCGAGTCATACGAAGGCATCATTTTCACGCAATTCCGAAGCGCGTTGATTACGCCCTCTTCGGTTTCAAAAACCTCTTTAAAAAATCCGGTATGGTTATAATGCGTACTCACGCTTCCCGGAGGGGACTGTTTAAATTTTTTGGTTGCTTCAATTATCTGTTTTGCGCCTTCGAGGTCAAAACCGCCCTTAGGGCTCATGCCGCTGACTATACCGGCGCCGCCTACGGCCATATTCGCGTTTTTATGCGCGAAGATAATTGCCGGGCTTATAGAATGATAACCGCCGCCCGCGGGATTAGTGCCGAAGACACCGACTATTACGGGAATGCCTTTCTGTACAAGCTCCGCGTGCCTGAAAAACGTCCTGCCGCCGGATCGCCGGCCCGCGTAAACCTCTTCCTGTTGGGTCAATTTTACGCCGCTGCAATTGAGCACCCACACGAGCGGGATGTTAAACAACTCAGCTATGTCCTGAGCGCGGAATATATTTTCCATTTGCCCGGGAATCCACGCGCCTGCGAGCACTTTGTTATCCGAGGCAATAATGGAGGCGTATTTACCAGCTATCCGGCCTATGCCGTTTATGACTCCCGTCGTGCCTTCTTCATTGTGTTTCGGGTTTAAAAGCGTATTAAGCGGCAGAAAAGTGCCGGGGTCAACGAGCATATCAATGCGTTCCCATCCGGTTTTTTCACCGCGCGTGTGAAGCGTCTCAGCGGGAATGCCGGCATTCTTGACCTTCAGCACCGCATCCGCGATCTTCTTCTCCTCGGCGCTGATCTGGCTGAGGTTTTCCTGCATCTGTTTCTTCTTGTTCTCATCCAACGGCTTTCCGAATACCCCGGGCATCTTTTCAAAATACTGTCTCATTTAAGTTTACTCCTTTTTTATAATATGAATGTTTAAAATAACTCAAAAATTACGACGGTTTACCAGCCACGAAGGCATTAAGGCCCGAAGACTGTCCGCCGGCAACTGCTCACTATTGAACAACGGATTAAACCGAATTAGACCCATTCAGGGCTTCGTCCCGTCCCTCGCTACCCAGTTTACCCTGAGCTTGGCGAAGGGCTACTCGTTACTCGCTACTTCGTTCATTTTTCATTTTCGCACGCTAAGACCGGAAATCAGCGACTTTCTGTTCCAATGCGGCTATGATACCTGCCCTGAAGCGTTCATCGCGATAGAGCAGGGCGTCAAGTTCCATTTCAAGCCTGATAAACTCTTCCTCATTAAACCTACCCATATCGCAAGAGGCGAAAAGTTTTTCCAGGGCATCTATGGATTGTGGCGCGAGCGGCCGCCCGGATTGCGCCAATTCCGCCTTAACCTCCTGCAGGAGTTTGCCGCACACGCCTTCGTAATTAAGCGGATTCTTCCTGCGGTTTACTTCTTCATGCAATTTATCTTCAGGCATAAGTGCCGGCCTGTCCGCATCCTTCATGCGCGGTATTTCATTTTCCGGGCACAGGGCCAATTCAAACGCCTTTGCAAGCAATAGCATGCCTGTTTCATCGTTATTCTTCTGCAGGTCTGCGATATATTTTTCCTTATCCGCCTGGGGATTATCAGTTTTTTGCATGCGCGGAAGCGCGAAAGGCACGTCAACGACCGCGTTATAGATGCCGATTTTCAGGAGTTCCTGCGCCTTGCATTCCTTTGCGGTCATCGCCAGGTATTTTGCGTTAAGCATCCCTGCCTTGGAAACAGCCCTGCCAATGCCGCCCCAGCCGGGAATAAGGCCTATCATGGATTCGCTGAAGCACATAGCGGAACGCGAATCACCCACGATGATATCGCCTGCCAGCGCCATCTCAGCGGAGCCGCCGAACCTTGTACCGCCGCCGGCAACACTGATTAAACGGACGGACTTGCCGAGGGCCCTGAGTTTTTTATAAAGCGCAAATGCCTTTTGCAGGCGCTCATCGCCCCAGCCGTAAAGCTTATCAATTTCCGAAGCAGAAGCTCCTTTGAGGATTAATTCTTTTTTTGCATCAATAGTAGAATCAAGTTTCTTAAGGCTTTCCTTGAGGTCCCCGCCCGCATGAACGGGGTCATTGGCAAAATACATTATAAGAAACTTAACCTGTTTTCCAGACAAGGCATCCACGGCCTGCAGATACGCGTCAAGTGCCGGATTGCCTATCTGGTGGACAGGAGGATTGTTATAACACAGGATTGCGCCGCGAATACCGCGTACAGCAACTTCGTCAAGAAACAGATATGCGTCGCCCTGACGCCATTCATAAAGAACGGCAGATTGCTTCAAGGCGCCAAAACTTCCGTTTTTAAGTATTACGGCCGGACCATTCATGCAAATCAACTCCCAAAAAAGACAGCCTGCAATTATATCATTTATGCGGATTCAGTCAATGTTTTTGCTTCTGTTCAAACTCGCCGATAAACTTCTTTATTTCACCCTCATACGGATGATTCGGGTCCAATTCAAGTGTTTTTTTATAATCAATATATGCCGCTTCGGGCATATTCAGGCGTGCGTAGACCGCGCCGCGCAGAAAAACCGCGTCCGTATAATCGTTTTTCAGCTCTATCGCCTTATTAAGGCCTTCCAACGCCTTTGCGAATTCGTTGATGTAAAAATAAACGATTGCCCTGTTATAATAAGTTCCTTCAAAAAACGGGTTCAATCTTATTGACGTGTCAAAGTCTTCCAGCGCCTTTTCAGAATTTTTTTGGGCATAATGAGCCAATCCGCGGAACTTAAAAGCCTCGCTGTTTTCCGGCTCAAGGGCAATTGATTTGTCCAGATATTCAATAACTTTATCGTATTCTTTTCGCGAATAGGCGATAATCCCCTCGTAAAAATACGTTTCGCCCCTATGAGGATTTAATTCCATAGCCTTATCAAAAAAAACCGCCGCTTCCGCAGGTTTCACCTGCTTAAACAATATTTCTCCGCTGAAAAAATACGCGTCTTCAATCTCCGGATTGCGTGAGATAACCATGCTATAATCCGCAAGGGCATTATCATACTGCCCCATCCGCACATAAAGCGCCCCTCTTTCGAGAAGCGCGTCCGTGTAATCAGGCTCAATCTCAATAGAAGCCGTAAGGTGTTTAAGGGCGCCTTCGTATTCGCCGGCATCCTTCAGCAGGCCTCCAAGGTTATAATGAGCCGTAACGGAATACGGATTCAATCCAAGCGCATACGAGTAGTCTTCCCTTGCCTTGGAATATTTTTCCAGCGCTTTATGCGCATTGCCGCGGTTTATATAAGCCTCCACGGAATAAGGCGCCAACGCGATGGCGTTATCATAATCAACCACGGCAGACTCGTATTCGCCGAGGCCGCAGTGCGCGAGGCCCAGGCTGTGGTATATGGCCGAATATTCAGGCAGGATTTTTTTAGCCGCTGCAAAATCCGCGATGGCATCAGCGAAGCTTCCCTTTTGCAGAAAAATATCGCCCCTGTGCAGGTATGCCCGTGCCTTCTGGTATCCGGCGCATTTATCTATTGCCTTGGAAAAAAAATCCATAGCGGCCTTGATATCGCCGGATTTCAGGCACAATTCGCCGATTTTCAGGAAGATTACCGGGTAACCGGCGGCGTTAAAGTATTCTATTTTCTTATAATCAGCGATAGCCTCTTCAAACATACCCTTGCCTGTATAGAGATTAGCGCGGTTGTAATAGGCGAGTATATCGCTCTTATTATCTTCAAGGACCCTTGAAAAACATTCAATTGCCATATCAACCTGTCCGTTCCTGTCATAAAGCACGCCGAGAACGAGAAGGGCTTCGGGGTAATAAGGATTCGTGCGTATGGCCCTCTGAAGCTCCTTTATGGCCGCATCGGGCTTATTCTCAAGATACGCGACAATACCGGTGCAATACGCGCTTCTCGCCGAACCAAGCCGGTTTTTTTTAATTCCTATAAAATCGGCAAGCGCATTCGCCTTAAACCGTTCCACCGCCTTCAGGCGCGTTTCGTATTCCCGGGCAAGTTTGGAAGAAAGTTTTTGTTCAACTTCATCGGAGGCTAATTCATCAAGCCCGATCGTATAGAGGGCGAAATACAGCTGACCCCTGTAGTAATGCGCAAGGGTATTACCCTCGTCTTTTTGCAGGGCCTTATTAAAATTCACAAAAGCGAGTTCAATATTATTCTGAAGCATATCCGTATAGCCGAGGAGGCAGTACGCGTCCGCGAAACTCGGGTCTTCCCGGGTTGAATCCCATATTATTTTCCGGGCCGGTTCAAGTTTTTCCGCTATCAACTCATGGTCGCCGTGATTGCGCGCTTCAAGGGCAACATCCACGAGTTCCTGGGCCGCGGCAAGGTGCGCCTGGGCCGTTTTACGCCGAGCATCGCGCAGGGACTGGGCGTATTCAACCGTTTCTCTTATCTGTCCGGCCTCATGCATAAAATAAACTGTTACCGATGCAATTATCAGGATGAAAATCGCGAAGGCCAAAGCCGCTTCCTTATGCCGCACAATTAACTGCTTTGACTTATAAAAATTTGAAGGGGGCCTGGCATGGATGGGTTCATGGGAAAGAAACCTGTTGATGTCATCGGACAATTCTTTAGTGGATTCATAGCGCCTCAAGGGGTCCTTTTCAAGCGCTTTAAGTATTATGGTCTCAATATCGGGATGTATCTGGCGGTTTATCTTCCGCGGCCTTACGGGGTCGCGTTCCAGGACGTATTTCATTATGTGATAAATGCTCTTACCCTGAAACGGATTACGGCCCGTAAAAATTTCATACATGACTATTCCGAGAGAAAACGTATCCGTCCTGGAATCAAGCGTTATTGATTCGCCCCGCGCCTGTTCGGGCGACATATAACCGGGGGTGCCGAGCAATTGGCCGGACATGGTCAATTTGCTGTCCGAGCCTATATCGCGCACGAGTCCGAAATCCGCGATCTTGCATACGAATTCCTTGTCCGTGAAAAGGTCCGGTATCTGAAAGGCGCCTTCCTCGTCTTCAGTAAGAGCGATGAGGATATTTTCAGGTTTAACATCCCTGTGTATTATATTATGCTGATGCGCGTAATGAAGGCCGTAGCCTATTTCCCGCAAAAGAATCAACAGCCTGCGAAAAGGGAGTTTTACAGGGACATGCGCGGATTTGCGGAAATCAACGGAATTATTCCTGATAACGATATCATCTTCCTGTATTTTATGAAGATCCTTGATGACGTTCCTGAGGCTGAGGCCGTTGATGTATTCCATCGCGAAATAATGCTTGCCGTTATATATGCCGACATCGTAGATTTGGACAATATTAGGATAATGCAATTTAGCCGCGGTCTGCGCCTCGCGGTGGAATCTTCTTATTTCCTCTGCCGTGGATTCCGCCTGGTCTGTGGAAGGATTCCGGGTTTCCTCTTCAGGTTCGCCCAGAAGGAGTTTGATTGCCACTACCCTGTTGAGGTTCCGGTCCCAGGCCTTATAGACAGCGCCCATCCCGCCCCTGCCGAGCTTTTCCATCAACAGGTACCTGCCAAAATCCTTTTGAAATTCCTTTTCATTACCGGTAATCATACGATATAATTTAAGATATAAGATTACAGATTTAAGATTTTTTAATTAAGGTTTATAAATCTGCAATCGTTTGCTCGTAATCTTCAAATCTTGCAGTCTTATAATCTGTTTTCAATTTATTATTACATTATCAAGGTCAGCAGGAAATTTGCCGCAAGGACGAGCACGCATGACGTAACGACCGCGCTCGTGGTCGCCTTACCCACGCCCTCGGCGCCGGCTTCCGCGTTCAGCCCTTTATAACTTGCGGTTATGGCTATGATGCCGCCGAAAAAAACGCTCTTGATAAGGCCGCTCATCAAATCCCAGAGACCGAGGTACCTGTGGGTATTCTGGATATAATAGAAATCCGAGATATTCATGAAATTAACGCTGACTATATAGCCGGAGATAATCCCCATGCAATCCGCCATAAGCGTCAGTATCGGAAGCAGAAGGACGCAGGCGAGAAACCTCGGCAGTACAAGGTACTTGACCGGATTGGCGGAAAGCACGCGCAGGGCGTCGATTTGTTCGGTAACCTTCATGGTTCCCAGCTCAGCCGCTATGGCGGCGCCGACCCTTCCGCTGAGCATAAGAGCCACGAGTACAGGCCCAAGTTCGCGCACAATGGAAACGCCGACTATAGCGCCTATCATATTTGTGAACTCCACTTTTCTGAGCATATAGTACGACTGCAATGCGAGAACCATACCCGTAAAAGCGCCTGTCATGAATACAATAAGAAAGGATTGATTGCCTATGACATAGAATTGGCGCAGGAGAATTGATTTTTTGGGCCATTTCCTGAAAACAGCACGGACGGTCTGGCACAGCAATACGACGAACATGCCGCAACCGCTGATATATCGCAGAAACCGCGAGCCCAAATCTGAAATTTGTTTTGTTGGCGAATCCATAGTGACGGGTTAGGGGTTAAAGGTTAGGGGTTTCGTTATTTGAATTCCGTAGGAGTGAACCCATGTGTTCACCCTTTTAAAAATTACAATATTTAGGATTACGGAGTTATGGGGTTAAGAGATTAGGGGTTACGGGGTTGAAGCAGAGGCGAATGGCCATTCGCCCTTACTACTGCGCCTGTCTCATGCGTTCGGTGTATTCGGCGCGTTCTGTAGTTAATTTATTTAAAATACCACGAATCTCAGATCTCAAATCTCAGATCTCAGATCTTAAATCTTATTTGCCCCTCCTTCGGAGACAAGTTTATTTGCATACAGGAGCGAATCAAATGTTCCCGCATCGGTCCACCAGCCTTCAAGGATATCGTAGGTCAGGTTGCCTTTTTTCAGATAGGCGTTATTAACGTCGGTAATCTCAAGTTCGCCCCTGCCCGAAGGTTTCAGTGTTTTTATAATGTCAAACACATAGGAATCGTACATATAGATGCCTATGACCGCGTATGACGATTTCGGTTTTTTAGGTTTTTCTTCAATCCCAGTAATACGTCCGTTCTTCAATACCGACACGCCGAAACGCTCCGGATCCGGCACTTGCTTAAGTATTATTTTTGCGCCGTCTTTTTGTTTGGCGTAATTTTTAACCGCCTGTTTTATGTTATTTTCTATTATATTATCGCCGAGAATGACCACCATTTTATCCTTGCCGACAAAATGCTCCGTCAGGCTGAGAGCGGCGGCTATGCCGCCTTCGCCTTCCTGATAAGTATAATTTATATCCTTCAAGCCGAATTCTTTGCCATTGCCGAGAAGTTTCAGGAAATCGCCTGCGTTATTGCCGCCTGTTACAATCATTATATCCTCAATGCCGGAATTAATAAGGCATTCTATGGGATAATAAATCATCGGTTTCCTGTAAACGGGCAGGAGATGTTTATTGGTTATCTTCGTCAAAGGATTAAGCCGTGTCCCCAGTCCCCCTGCAAGGATGATGCCTTTCATCGCAAAACCTCCAAGAATCTTAAAAATTCCATGTCTTTTACGTATTTATTTCATTAACTGCTATTATATCACCCCGATTTATCCAGTCAATTATTATTACAACAGTAATCTCAGAGCTCAAATCTTAAATCGTATTTATCTTCCCTTCCGCAGGGCTTGATGGATTTCCAACGTAGGGCTTTTTCGGCATCCTGCCGGCGAGAAGGGCCGTCCTGCCGCTTTCGCAGGCAAGTTTCATCGCACGGGCCATTCCTATCGGGTCTTTTGCCAAAGCTATACCTGTATTCAGCAATACGCCTGACGCGCCGAGTTCCATGGCAACCGCGACATCTGACGCCGTTCCGACGCCGGCATCCACTATTACAGGCACCTTCACCCGGTCTATGATTACCTTTATATTATGCGGGTTAAGCAGGCCCATGCCGGAACCTATAGGCGCGCCGAGCGGCATGACACTTGCGGCGCCGGCGTCTTCAAGCCGTAATGCCCCTATAAGGTCATCGTTTGTATATGCCAATACGGTAAAGCCTTCTTTTACCAATATCTGCGTTGCCTTGACAGTTTCGGCCACATCCGGATAAAGCGTCTGCTGGTCGCCGATAACCTCGAGTTTAACGAGTTCGGACAGCCCCGCCTCCCTGCCAAGCCGCGCCGTCCTCATGGCTTCATCAACGGAATAACAGCCTGCCGTATTAGGAAGTATGGTATATTTCTTCCTGTCTATGAAATCCAAAAGGGATTCTTTTGAACGGTCTGAGATATTGACCCGCCTGACGGCCACGGTAACGCACTGGGTTCCTGAAGCAGTCAGCGCGTCGGCCATCTGTTGAAACGAGGCGTATTTGCCGGTGCCGACAAATAAACGCGAGGTAAATTCATATTTGCCTATTTTAAGAATATCGGTCATTTATTTACTCCTAACAATTCAAAAAATGAAAAATGGATAATGAAGGACGTTTTCCGTGGCCCGTTTAAACGGGAACCAACGAAAGGTGGTAGTGTGAAAGAATGACAGGTGACGGTGTTCATTCGTAGCATCACCCTATCATTCTATCACCTCTCACCTCGTACTGCATTCTTCATTTTTCATTCTTCCTTCTCATCCGTTTATCCCCCGCCCACGAACGATACTATTTCCAAAGCATCGCCGTCTTTAAGAACGGTTTTCGCACGGTCTTCAGCGCGCACTATCACGCCGTTCAGTTCCACGGCAATCCCTGTCTCGCCGGCGATATTCAATAAATCCAGCGTCTTCGCAACGGTAAGCGATGCATATTCAAAAACCATTTTTTCGCCGTTTACGGTTACGCGCATAAAACATCAACGAATCCAATCATCCCCTTTTTCCTATGTTTTCGTCTATTTTCCGTATATGTTCCAGGGCTTTAAGCGTCCACCAACTCCTTACCATCTTGATAAAATCCGACAATTCCTCGCGCGCGGCAAGCAATCTCTGCACCGGCGTCATTAATTTCAACTGGGTGATATCCGAGGTCGTATCCATCAATATCATAGCCTTGGCCCATTTGACTTCGGCCATATCAGGCTGTAATTCCAACGCCCTTTCGGCGTAATAAAGCGCTTTGTTATAATCGCCTTTACGATTAAAAATAATGATCAGATGATAACAATTCAACGGATCGTTCTCGTCCGCGGAATATTTCCGAATCATATCATCCATCTCAAGCATCTTCATGCTTCTTAAATGCCGCGGAATCATCAGCCCGCGCTTATCAGGCCCGATATTGTCTTCAAACCACTCGCGTATAGGCGCGTCAAGCACCATACTGCCCCTGGCTTCTTTTGTCGTCCATTTTACGTAATTTGAAACAAATTCCATCATCTGATGCCTGAAGGTATTCGGCATTCCGCGGTCCTTGATATGCTTCCAGACATTATGGTCAAAAAAGCTGTTCCAGAGCCGTTCATCGTAAATTTCCTTGTCAATATCGCGCCTGTACAACGCCAGCCCGTAAGCCACGGACTCCATCAGGGAAACCGGCGACGTTATCGGTATGATAAGCGTATTAGTCCGGTAATCGTAAGAACCGTTGCCTACCCCGGGCGTAATCAATATCAACGGCTTGCCTTTCAATTCCACGCGGCGGTTATTGAACAATCCGGGGTCGTAATCCTCAATCAGACGAATAGTCTGCAAAACATCTTTCTTAACATTCAGCGGCCTGTTCTTGAAAAGCACCGAGTAAGACTCGGATTTTCCCCAGCGCGAACACAATTCTATATCTTCCTTCACTTCCAGCAGGCGCTCCTCAAGCTTTACCTTACGCTCCTGCAGGAGTTCTTTCTGCCTGTCTTCCGTGGCGTACAGGTCATTTATCTGCTTTTCGCGCTCTATTTCCAGATGCTTAATCGCCTTGCGCAGGCGTATTATTTCGTCCGATATGCCGTGGAAATGAGTCCTTAACGCCTCATCCTGCAAAATGGCATTAATGTGCGTTTGTATTTTGGGAATAATCAGCTGGCTTTTTACAAAGCGGGTCGTCTCAGCCCTGCCGAGGCTTCTTGACCGTTTTATCTGGTCGCTCAGGAATGAAACCACATTGGCGTCCTCAAAAGCGCGCAAAAGCCCCGCGAGCGGCTCCTCATCCTTGAAAAGAGTAATGATTTCCGTCCTCCTGCGGTCTTCAATATCCGCGAGTTTCGTATTCAGCTTCTCTATATTGTCGTCAATGTCGGAAATGAAATCTTCAATAGACTCCTTTTTCCGCATCTCCATATAATTCGCGTCAACCATAGCCAGCCATTCGGTCATGTGTATGACATTGAACTGGCTGTCCGTAAAATCGGTCTCACAATCCACTATGCCGCCGGGAAAAAGCCGTTCGTCGAGGAATCCGAAATTAAACAGCTTGATGTCTTCATGCCCGAAAACCAGCGTGCCGTTTCCGCTGTCTATAAGCGCGTGTTCAAGACGCACGAACAAAAGCGACCAGAAACGGTAGTTGAGGCGGGCTTTGAGCAATTGCACGTGGCCGCGCAATTCGTCGCTGAAATTTTCATCCAAAAGCTTCTCCTGCTCAAGCAATTGCCCGACTATATCAGCCAATTCTTTTTTCAGTTCATGTATGTTTTCATTGTCTGCCATAGCATTCTCTGCAAGTATATTATCCGCGGCATTTTAAGTCAAGAGTATTGTAGTAAGGCATATCCAATATGAATGACGATGTTCTTCGTGAACTTCTCCCTTTTCCTTAATATAACATTTAATGTAAGGGATCCCGCGCAGTGAGTGGCAAAAACAGGCCGTCCTTCGTAACTTATTGCCTCGCGGTAAAAAATTTGCTTTTTCCTGCCTGTTTGTGATACAATCATGCGCCTATGCCGGATAAAGCTACTGTCACCATACAAATCAAAGGCATGCATTGCGCGGCATGCGTAAAACGGATTGAAGACGCCCTCCAATCCCTGCCCGGGGTGCTGTATGCTTCGGTAAACCTCGCCATGGAATCCGCAACCGTATCCTTTGACCCGGAGCTAATTTCCATTCCGAAACTCTCAAATACTATTTCCGGCCTCGGCTATGAACCGGAAACCGGCAGTTCCGTATCAGCCGTCCTCAGGGATGAAAAAACCGGGCTATCTTTAAAACTAATCGCCGGCATGGTAATTTCCTTCCTTATTATGGCAGGCTCCATGCAGGATATTTTCCTGCCGTTCCGCATCCTTACGGATGAGAAAATGAACATAGCGCTTTTTATCCTTGCCCTGCCTGTCCAATTCCTGCTCGGCTGGCAATTCCACAAAAGCGCCCTGAAAAACCTTTTGAAATTGTACGCGGACATGAATACGCTCATCAGCATCGGCACTTCCGCGGCGTTTTTCTACAGCGTATATATAACTTTTTCCGCCCACCCGCACCAGCATACTTATTTTGAAACATCGGCGATGATAATAACCCTTATACTCCTCGGAAGATACCTTGAAGCATCCGCAAAGGTAAAAACCTTTTCCGCAATAAAGGCGCTGATTGAACTCCAGCCCCAAACCGCCATCATTGTGCGCAACGGCATTGAACAGGAAATAGCCGCCGCGCAAATACTTCCCGATGACATTGTAATCCTGAAACCCGGAGATAAAATACCCGCGGATGGCACTGTGCTTGAAGGGGTAACCTCTATTGACGAATCCATGATGACCGGCGAAAGCATACCTGTTGATAAAAAAACCGGCGATACCGTAATGGCCGGCACTATCAACAAAATGGGAGCCGTAAAATTCAGGGCCGCGCGCACCGGACAGAATACGGTATTGTCTCAAATCATACGGCAGGTGGCGTCAACCCTGTCAACAAAAGTGCCCGTGCAAAAGCTTGCCGATAAAATAGCTTCCGTGTTTGTGCCTATCGTGCTCTCGCTCTCCCTGCTGACATTCCTGGTCTGGTTTTTTATAGCTGATAAGCCTTTCGCTTTTGCTTTGCAGAATGCGATCGCAGTGTTGATAATAGCCTGCCCGTGCGCGCTGGGACTTGCCACGCCGACAGCCATAATAGCCGGCACTGGCAAGGCGGCTTCCATGGGAATACTATTCAGGAACGCGGATATAATAGAAACCGCGCAAAAAATAAACACCATAGCATTTGACAAAACCGGCACGCTCACCGAAGGCAAACCTTCAGTTGCCGATGTTATGCCCGCGGGAGGCCTTAACCGGAATGAAATAATATTCTATGCCGCAAGCGTTGAAAAGCTGTCCGAACATCCCATAGCCAGGGCAATAACGGACTTTGCCGGCGCAAACGGCATAACGCCCGATTCAGCTGAGGAATTTTCCGCGCTTCCGGGCATGGGCGCGAAGGCCGCAGTAAACGGAAAAAAAATACTCATCGGAAATAAGGCATTGATGGAATCAAACGGCGTCGGCATCGGAAACGCGGCAAACATTGCGCAACCGCTCATGCAGGAAGGCAAAACAGTATTATTCATCGCCATAGACAACGCGATACAAGGGTGCATCGCGATAACGGATATGCTCAAATCAAATGCGGCTGATGTCGTAGAACTGCTGAGACGCGAAGGCATTGAACCCGTTATCCTTACCGGCGACAATTCCGTGACAGCCGGCGCTATAGCAAGGCAAACGAACATCTCCAAAGCAGTCAGCAATATTATGCCCTGTGACAAGGCGAACGCAATTAAGAAATTGCAGGCTGAAGGCGGATTCGTTGCCATGGCCGGCGACGGCATAAATGACGCGCCGGCTTTGGCGCAGGCGGATGTGGGAATTGCTATGGGAACGGGAACCGGCATCGCTATTGAAACATCCGATATAACGCTTGTAAAAGGCAACCTCCACGGCATATATGAAGCCATCCATATAAGCCGGTTAACCATGAAAACAATAAAACAAAACCTGTTCTGGGCGTTTTTTTATAACGTTATAGGAATACCGGTTGCCGCCGGCGTATTATACCCGTTTTTCGGATTGACCTTAAGCCCGATGCTCGCCGCCACGGCAATGGCAATGAGTTCGGTGTCGGTGGTAATGAACTCGTTACGAATCAAGTTGTAGACGCAGGTTGAAACCTGCGGACGACAAGTAGAAAAAATGAAAAATGAAGGCAGAGCTAAGGGCTGTAGCAAAATCCGTATCGTCGTTTCGTCTTGGCAGGCTTTGCATTTATGAACACGTTGCCTTGGCCACAAATGCACACGAATAAACACGAAAAGGGTCTCTATCCGATGCAAACGTCGGTTATATGCGGAACACAATTCACATTGCAAAACATATAGTACTTCGTGTCTTCGTACCCTCGTGGCTAAATCTCCTGTATGAATTGCCTATTTCAAAATAACGACTTCTTCTTCCCGGCCATTATCATCTGATACGCGAACAGGATTGCATTTTTCATGGACGTGCTGTCGGCAATACCCTTGCCAACGATATCATACGCCGTACCGTGCGCCGGAGACGTGCGGACAAACGGCAGGCCCAGCGTGACATTTACAGCTTCAAACTGATTGAGCATCTTTACGGGTATAAGGCCCTGGTCGTGATACATCGCCAGAACGGCATCGTATCCTCCCCTGAAGGCCTTATAAAAAATCATATCCGCAGGGAATGGGCCTTCGCAGTCAATTCCGGATTTCCTCGCCTGTTCCATGGCGGGCCTTATTATCTGCAATTCCTCATTGCCGAACAACCCGTTCTCGCCGGCATGGGGATTCAGGCCGCATACCGAGATCTTCGGCCTTGTTATGCCAAAATATTCCCTCAACCCGCCGTCTAATACCATAAGAGCCGCGTGCACCCTTTCCTGCGTCAGGTATAAGGACAATTTTTTCAAGGCCAGATGAGTCGTAACCAGCCCTACATGCAAAACCGTCCCGGCAACCTGTCTAGGCGCGACGAACGTCATCAGGGTATTTTTCGCGTTGGACAGATTTGAAATCAATTCCGTATGTCCCTTGAACGGTATGCCCGCGTTATTAAGTTTTTCCTTGTTAACCGGCGCCGTAACTATGCCCTGGACAGCCCCTTCCATAACCAGCTTAACCGCATGCACAATAGTTTCAAATACCGCGTTTTCCCTGCCTGTCTTGCCCGGAGCCGGTGTAATATTGTGAAAAAAAGTTTTCATCCCGCGCGGCAGTTCAGACTTAAGCTCGGCCTGTATTTCAACAAACAAACTCTCTTCGCCTATAAGGATGAATTCCGCGCCGAGAGACTGTACTTCCTTATCTTTCAGCGCCTTCAGGGTGATTTCATACCCTATCCCGTCAGGATCGCCTAAGGTGATTGCAAGCGTAATTGTTTTATCCAACATATACTATGATTGTTTAATATGGTTTAACGCAGTTCAAACGTGGTTCAAACGTGGCTCAAAACAATTTGAAATGCTTCTCAAAATCATATTCAATAAGACTTTGACTATTGCTTATAACTTTGAACAATGTTAAACAATATTAAACCACATTGAACTTCAACAATATAGCTCAACGTAGTTCAAACATTGTTCAACGCAGTTTAACATGCCAATGAAGAAGGACAAGAAACTATTTCTGATGCGTATGTCCGTCTTTGGGAACGTCTTTTCCGCATTGTTTGCAGAATACGGTCTTGCCGCAATCATGGTCCTGGCCGACATCTTTATTGCATCTTGCGCAGTAATGAGTCAAGCCGCATTCATGACCGACCTTGCCGACTTCGGCCTTGCATTTATTGCAAAAATACGTATTTCCATGTTCGTGGCCGTTACCGACCTCGGCTTTGCACTGGGCGCACCATTTGGTATATCCGCAGATATGCCCTGTATGGACTTCGTTCTTACAGCTGGCGCACAAAGTGGTTTCGCCGCAGATATGCCCCCTGCCGGCTTCCCTCTTGCAGGTATTGCAGGGATTGGTTGTACCGTGTACATGGCCCGTATAGACCAAGGCATTGCACCTCGCGCATTTTTCCATGCCCGCGGGCGTCCGGTCGCCATCCTTATTTTCAACGCTGACATAAACCTTACTGCCTTTGCATCCTACGGCAAACGCGAATACGGCAACAAAAACCAATACCAGAATAATTGTCTTATTACTCATATAAAAAAATCTCCAAAAAAGTTTCTATTTATAATGATTATAGCATCTTTGCGACTCCGAGTCAATTTTTATAGCGAAGTAAATGCAACGAAGGGCTACTTCGTCCATCCTTCCTTCTTCGTTTTCCCTTCTTCCTCCTTCGTCTCACATACCAATCCCTGGTCAGCTATGATTTTGGCGATCAGCGGCCGGATATCCGGCTCAAGCGCGGGGTCAAGTTCTACAGCCTTCATTAAATCTTCCAATGCGCCGCTGTAATCTCCTGTCTTGCCCTTAACGACCCCCCTGTTGCTGTATGCCTCCGCGCAATTGGAATCAAGCTTAATTGCCTTATCGTAATACCTGACAGCGCCCGCGAGATCGCCGGCCGCAATCTTTGCATTGCCAGCGTTCACGTATTCCTGCGCGGTTTTCGACTTATCTGCAGTTTTGATTTTTATCTTTACCCTATCTATCTTATGGCGAAGTGTTGACTCAAAGAGCGGCTTCAGAAAGACCGCCCTTTCCCAATCCTCCAGGGCGCCGGTAAAATCACTGGTATCGTTCTTCGCGTAGCCGCGCGCGAAATACGCGTCCGCCAGTTCAGGCTTTATCTCCACGGCCCTGTCAAAATCCGTTATCGCGCCGTTATTATCGCCGGCGCCGGCCTTTCGCCTTCCGCGTTGAAGGTAGTCCTCCGCGGTACGGCATTCGTAAGTCAACAGCTTTTGCGGCCCGACCGGAACCTCCGGCTCCTGCCCCGCCGGAATCCTGCCGGTACCCTGATAAGCCAATTTCCTCAGGAGTTTCAACGCGCCGGCCACACCCAGCACGATAACAATATACGGAAATGCCCGCGGCACATACAATAATAACGTAATTATTATATTGGCAGTGAAAATTCCAATAAAAACATTTCTTTTGCGGTCAGACATAGTAAATCTTGATTTAAGCTATAAGATTTATGAAGATTTACGCAAATCTTAATTCTTAATTCCTAAATTTTAATGGGTCCGTCAAATTCCAATTATCTTAACTATCACCCTTTTCTTCCGCTGGCCGTCAAACTCGGCGTAATACACCTGCTGCCAGGGACCGAGGTCAAGCGCCCCGTTAGTCACGGGAAGCATTACCTGATGGCCTATCATAAGGTTTTTGAGATGCGCGTCGGCATTGGATTCACCCGTCCGGTGGTGATTATAATCAAGCCCGGCAGGCGCGTGTTTTTCAAGCCATTCGTCTATATCCCGGATGATGCCGGATTCCGCGTCATTGACATATACGCCGGCCGTTATATGCATGGCCGATACCAGAACGAAGCCTTCCTTTATCTGACTGCGTTTCAATATCTGTTCCACGTCGCCGGTGACATTGATATATTCCCGGCGTTTTTTCGTATTAAACCAGAGATATTCAGTATGCGCTTTCATGACCTATTGAATTATAGCAATAATACCGGCAAAGTCAACGAAAAATCTTGCTTTTTCCTGAAAATTTTGTAGAATCCCATAAAAGGACAGCGGTAAAATTTATGGATACTAACGGCAGTTCTGCTTTACAAATAAGCGTACTTGTTTTGAATAAATTTTACATACCGATGCACATAACATCGGCAAAGAGGGCGTTTGTTCTTTTATATAAAAATTCGGCGGAGGTCGTGCATAGCGACGCTGAAAAATTCCACACGTACAATTTCAACGATTGGGTCGGCTATTCCGTGAAGAACAACGGCAACCCCGACGACGATGTCATACACACTTCCGCGTTTGAAATCCTTATACCCCGGATAATCAGGCTGGTCAATTACGACCGAGTGCCCAAAAGGGAAGTCAAGCTGAACCGCAGGAACATCCTTTTACGAGACGGGCACCGGTGCCAGTATTGCGGAAAAAAATTCCCTACGTCCAAACTCAGCCTGGACCACATAATACCGAAATCCCGCAAAGGAAAGACAAGCTGGATAAACGTAGTCACGGCCTGCAATGCCTGCAACACCAGGAAAGGCGGAAAGTTGCCTTCCGAAGTGGGAATGAAACTCGTAACAACGCCGGCAATACCCAAAAAGAACCCCGTTATCCTGAAAAAAATACGCTCGCAGAAATACCAGATTTGGAAACACTTTATTGATATAAACGCCCTGCCAGTGGATGAGGAGTGATACGAATTTAATATTTAAGATTTCTGCGTTTACGGTGCTTTTTTTCTTGCAATACAATGAAGAAATTTTATAATGTAACAACTTTACTTATTCAAAACTATTCTTTTATGGAGGTGTAGACACATGTGCTTTTGTCCAGGAAGTTCGGGCAGTAAGAAAAACAGAAGGGCCATTGAGGCCAAGGTCGGCGTAAATTTCGGCAAAAGGCTCCGGGCCATCAGGAAACAAAAAGGCCTGACCCAAACCGACGTAGCAGACAAGTTCAGCAGGGATTATCGTTTTGTCGGCGCCATTGAAAGAGGCGAACAGAGCCCCAGGCTGATAACCTGCTGGTATCTCGCAAAATCCATCGGCGTGCCCCTGTCGGAATTAATGAAATTCTAAGCGGAACATCTGCTAAATTTGCAATATCTGCGGATAAGACGCGTCTGCGAACTAAATCGGCAAAGCTGATTTGATTCTGCGGAAGAAATCCGTGATATTGCAAATTTTTACTATTTAAGGAGAAGTCTATTATGCAGGAACCCGTCAAATGCGCACCTGAAACGCCGGCAAAGGAACCGGAATTCACTCCATATATTAAAGCCGAACAGACTATAGCTGAATTCAGCATAACGGCGTTTATACTCGGCATGTTGCTTGCAATAATTTTCGGCGCAGCCAACGCATATCTGGGATTCAAAGTAGGCATGACGGTATCGGCATCCATACCAGCCGCCGTTATATCCATGGCTATTTTACGCGGCATAATGCGTAAAGGAACAGTTCTTGAAAACAACATCGTACAGACCATCGCCTCCACGGGCGAATCCATGGCCGCGGGCGTGCTTTTCACCATACCAGGGTTTCTCGTACTGCGACAACTATTAAGAAATGACGCTACAGGACTCAATGAAGCAGGGCTTCCCACGATGCCTGACCTTTTAATTACTTTCATTATAGCTTTGCTCGGCGGATGCCTCGGCGTCCTGATGATGATCCCGCTTAGGAGATACCTCATAGTAAAAGAACATGGCAAACTGCCGTATCCCGAAGGCACCGCATGCGCCGAAGTCCTCATAGCCGGCGAATCCGGCGGAGTAAAGGCAAAGCATGTATTCTTCGGCATTACCCTCGGAGCAATTTATAAATTCCTCATGTCCGGACTCGCATTATGGAAAGAGGAAGGATTCCTTCTTATACCGCGTTTTAACCGCGCGGCAGTAGCGTTTGACCCTTCAGCGGCCCTGCTTGGAGTGGGATTCATCATAGGCCCGCGCATAGCGGCCTTTATGCTTGCCGGAGGCGTCATAGGCTGGCTTGTAATCATACCCCTAATCGGCACATTTGCAAATGCCGTAGGCCCGGGCTTTATACTGCCTCCGGGCACAAAGCCCCTTGCACTTATGACGGCAGGTGAAATGGCAAGCTCCTACCTCAGGTACATAGGCGCCGGCGCCGTTGCCATCGGCGGCCTTGTCAGCCTGCTCAAAGGCCTTCCTGTAATAATCGATTCCTTTAAGCACAGCATTATCGGCATGAAATCGCGCGTAACGGAATCAGGGCCCGTTCAGACAAAACGCACTGACAGAGATATTTCAATGACATTCATATTAATCGGATGCCTGGTAATAATAGCTGTCATGGGAGCAGTAAAACAAATCCCCATCGGCGTTGTAGGCGCAGCCTTCGCGGTGGTATTCACATTCTTCTTTGTCTCGGTATCTTCGAGGATCGTCGGCATCATAGGCAGTTCATCCAACCCGGTCTCAGGGATGACAATAACCACACTGCTAATTGTCAGCCTTGTTTTCGCGGCAACAGGCGGTACAAACGTCGCCAATATGATAGCCGTACTCACGATAGGCGCGATAGTATGCATAGCAATTTGCTGCGCAGGAGACATCTCGCAAGACCTGAAAACAGGCTTCCTGCTCGGCTCCACCCCAAAGAAACAACAGATAGCCCAACTGCTCAGCGTCATAATCCCGACCATCGCCATCGTAGTGGTCGTATACCTGCTTGTTGAAGCGCACGGGTTGGAAACCTTGCCCACATACGACACCAAAGTGGTCTCTTTCACTAACGACAAACTGGTGAAACAGGCATATGAAGGCACGATTGATTTTTCCGACGCCTCTAAAGTAAAATTTGTGAAAGAATTGCCAGGCGATGATAAGAATCCGCCTATGCTTGAATTCAACAAGAACAACACTATCATCCGTACTTCACTCGATACGGCAACACTTAAAAATGGCACCGTAATTACGGGCAAATTGCTGGAAAAATCCCTTAACGAAATCGTCATGTTTACGGCTGAAAACAAGGCCGTCCACATAAAATCGGAAGAGATCGCTTCCGTAACAAAAGCAAAGCCCCTTGCAAAACCCGAAATCTGCCCGGAAAACACTAACTTTGACTGCACTGAAAAATGGTATCTCTATGTAGAATCTCCCATCAGAGGATTTTCCAAATACCTCAGAAAAACAGACTCGACAACCGAAATCATCAAAACCGCCCCTGACGCACTTTATATGAAAGACGGGTCCGTAAAAGAAGGCAAGATATTCATGTCAGCGAAGGAATGGGATGAAACCGCCAAGACAACCCTTAAAACCTATACCTTCAAGAACATGGATAACAAGATAGAAAACATAGCCGGAAACGATGTCCTCAAAATCGAATCAGGCACGGAGAAGCTTGGTGAATTCCAGGCACCGCAGGCAAATATTATGGCCATGCTGACAAAAGGCGTCATTAAAGGCGAACTTCCCTGGGTGTGGGTGCTCGCTGGCGCGTTCCTGGCGCTTGCCGTGGAACTCCTCGGAATATCTTCCCTGCCGTTTGCCATTGGCCTTTATCTCGGCATAAAAACCGGCCTGCCCATCATGCTCGGCGGCATGGCGTTCTGGATAATTAAAAAACTAACAACTGCCAATAAATGGAACGATACGGAGCAGAAAAGCACACTGTTCGCTTCAGGCGTAATAGCCGGAGATGCTTTAATTGGTATTGTAGTGGCGTTTGTAACTATTATATGGGGCAGTAATATACTTGCCATGCGAGACACTAAAAACGCCAGCTCATTGCTGGATGAATGGCTGCCTTACATGCTATTCATCGCCATAACCGTTATATCTATGCTCTACATAGGTAGAAAAGAAAGGAATTCAAATAATGGATAAACTGCTTGACTCAACGCTGTCTGCGTTAAAAAATTGCCTTAATGTCGGCAAAAAAGACGACGTCCTTATTATCACGGACGAACCCGAAAGGAAAATCGGCCTGGCTTTTTTTGAAACCGCAAAGGGGCTTTGCAATGAAGTCGTACTTGTGGAAATTAAACCACGTTCTTCTAACGGCGCGGAACCTCCGAAACAAATAGCCGAAATGATGAAAAAATTCAGCGTCGTAATATGCCCTACCAGCAGATCTCTCACGCATACCGCCGCGCGCAGGAACGCCTGCAAGGCCGGCGCACGTGCCGTCACGCTTCCCGGTATTCTTGAGGATACCGCCATACGCACGCTCGGAAGCGATTATGCAAAAATAGCCATCCTGACAAATAAACTCGCCGGATTGCTGAGCAAGGCGTCCGTCGCTACCCTTACGACACCGGCAGGTACCAATCTGACAATGTCCCTGAAAGGCCGCGAAGGCCACCCCGATACGGGACTGGTATTTAAGCCCGGCGAATTCAGCAACCTGCCCGCAGGCGAGGCTTACACCGCACCGGTTGAAGGCGCCACCGAAGGCATCCTCGTAATTGACGGCGCTATGGCCGGGCTCGGAATACTCTCCGCACCGCTGTCTCTTAAGATTGAAAAAGGCTATGTCACGAAGATATCAGGCATTGAACAGGATACCAAACGACTTGAAGAACTCATCGCCCCCTTTGGAAAACCGGCAAGGAACGTAGCCGAACTCGGCATCGGCACCAACCCGGGCGCGCGCCTCATAGGAAGCGTACTGGAAGACGAAAAGGTGCTCGGCACCGTGCACGTTGCCATAGGCGACAATAAATCCATGGGCGGAAAAGTTTCGGTACAGAGCCACCTTGACGGAATCCTCCGGGACCCCACTCTGTATCTTGATAAGAAACTTATCATGAAAAACGGCAGTCTTGTTGTTTAGCATCACGTTTTTAGCCACAGAGCGCACAGAGACCACAGAGAAATAACGACGACATTTTACCAGGGAAGTCAAAAACTGCAAAGAACAATGAAAGCTTTTTTATCAGTGGCGGAGCGGCATAGTCGTATAACTCTATGCCCTCTGTGTTCTTTTATCCTGAAGGCACCGAAGGACTGTGGCTAATCAGCGAGATAGTCGTTCCTCGTGCCTTCGCGTCTTCGTGGCAAGAAATCGTCTATGAAAATACGTTTTAGAAAATTACGCACAAACCTGCGCCGGGCACTGGTCCTGGCGCTTTTGATATTAGGCACGCCTGTATGGACTTCCATAATCACAGGAACGGCCATCCTGTTCGCGGGCCAGATAATCCATTTCATTTCAGCCGGTTACCTGATAAAGAAAGACGAACTAATTACCGCAGGACCGTACAAGCATGTAAGGAACCCTTTCTACGTCGGCAGTTTCCTTACGGATTGCGGGCTGTGCATAATGGCATATAATCCGTACATCCCGCTGATATGGTTTCCCTTATTCTATTATTTAGTCATTTACGGCAGGACCCTGAGGGAAGAGGAATTCCTGATGGAAAATTTCGGGATACGTTACGTGGAATATTGCAAAAAAGTGCCGCGTTTTCTCCCGAACATTTCCGTCAATACCGGCACAGAACCGGTCACGGGCGAATTCTCATATCAACAGCTCCTCAGGCACCGCGAGATACCCCGCGTCGCAAAGGCGCTGGCCCTGACGCCGGTATTCGCGCTAAAAATGAACCTCCTGAACGCTGATTTTTCACCGGGAACCATGGCCGCCAACAAAGAAAACTACGGCCTCATCGCAATCATCCTGCTGTTGGCAATAGTACCGGGATTGGTTTTTATAAAAAAACCCCGGCCTTAATCCAGTTATTAAGTAATTGAGTAATTAAGGACTGCACATTGAGATCAACTGATCAACGGGAGGTTTCGACGCCCAAAGTCTTATAAGCTTATCACCCTGCCACGTCACGAAGCGCATCGGAGGCTCGTCGGATGACTATCTTCATGTCATTCAAGCCTGCCCCCAATATTCCTCCATTTGAATACTATCAATATTACTATTTTTCACATAGCTTAACAAAAAACGTATATTCTCTTCTCTTGAACGACTGCTTTCAGGAATTGGAAGCTCGCGAACAGCAACTTCGTGCATGAAAATACCTGGGCAAAACCAAAGAAGTATCACTATCAAAAATAAAACAACTGGAAAAGACGAACGTAATCTGTCCCAAATAGATTTTAACATATTGACGCCTAAAAAAACGTTTATTCGGGCTCCTTGTAGACAGGAGCAGTAGGACCAATTTCAGTCAAAAAAGTTTTATCTTATCGTTGAGCGTAAAATAAACCGTTATCGTTTTTATCCTGTCCATCTGGATCTAATCCGTATGTTATTCTCTTACCCGACGGACAATTCAACGCCGTCCTGTTTCCTAATATGTCATGCATTTCACATGAAGCTGATTTCATATAGTGTAATTATAGCAATTCCCCATGGACAGGGCAATAAAAAAAACGAAAAGTGAATTGTCATACCCTCCGTAGCTTTAGCGAAGGAGGGAAGGTCTGACCCCTTACCATCGGTAACGAAGGGTAGCCCGCGTATTTGAAATAAACCGCGCAGGCTCAAAACCTGCCGGCATGAATATTTATCTTAAACTCCGCGTCACTAAAAAGGAAATCCATGTCTTCATTATCAATGCCGAGCCTCAACAGTTTTCCGTCTAAAGACAGCCATGTAACCGGAAAAAATATGCCTTCTATTTCAATCATATTTGAGCTTTCCGGAAATTCATAACCGGCATTTCCATCAGGCATAGCAAACGTCCGGGCTATGCTCATTAAACCATCGGCATCTATCTTTGCGAATGCCGGATAGACGAATTCGCCGTTAATTTCAGCCTTGTAAACCGCATTTAACATACTGCTGGGAAATTGTATCACCTGCAATCCCGAATTCCCATCTGCGACAAAAACGTACGATGAGCCACTGAACGTTTTACCGACAGGAGTGCTTACGCCGTAGGCAAAACCGGGCGTATCATAAGTTCCAAATACGGTTGCGGAACTAATTACCGTTGAAGGCGTTACCACTGGGCCCGTGTAGCCCAATTGAACTATTATCAGCCCCGCGGCCCCATCAGCAACGAATTGAGGCCAACTGCCGTATTCAATGTCCTGCGCAGAACCCTGCGTATTATAAGAGTTTAAAATTGCCGGCGCTATATTGACTAACTCTACGCCGGCCGCGCCGTCTGCCACAAAACCTGCGGATACTGAATAAGCCGTACCCGGAGTATCTATAGTCGCAACAAGAACCGGCTGAGACGGCTGGGAAATAGAAATAACCTGAATCCCTGCAGTGCCATCCGCTACATATACATAACCGTCAACGGATACGCCCGTAGCATTGCCGGGCGTATCATAGTAACCTGTCAGGGAAGGAGAACCGGGGTTGCTTGCATTTATTACCAGCAAGCCTTGCGCGCCATCCGCTATCATAGCGTATATTAAAGTACTATTTGTATACATAGAAACGGACATTGCGTCTCCGGCCGTATTATAACTACCTGCCAATACAGGAGTTGATGGGTTTGCAATATTAATAATGACAAGCCCGGATGTGCCGTCTGCGATATACGCGTAATTGCCCAAAACAGCTACATCATACGCATAACCGGGCGTATCGTATGAACCTATTAAAACCGGACTTGAAGGAGTTAAAACATTGATAATCTGAAGCCCGGATGAACCATCTGCCACGTAAACAATATCGCCCCCGAGCGATACCACGACATCCCGCGCTGTCCCCGGGGTATCGTATGTGCCCACAAGCAATAACCCGCCGGTAGGCGGATTAGTGGTATTGGCTGTTGTATTGGTATCACCAACAGTTTCACCGCCTCCGCCGCCCCCTCCGCTCCTGCTTCCGCAACCGCAAAATACGCCATAAACCAATAGTAAACTTATAAGTATGCTTTTTTGCGGAATAAACATAAGAATCTCCTGAATAAATATAAAAAAATAAACGCCTTCTCTTTTTGAATGTAAATGCATTTACAAATTATAAAAGCAATTCGCGTGCCAAGCCGGAAGAAACTTGCTCATGCCGCAAGAATAGCATAACCCGCTGACAATCAATATGTTAAAATTGCCGTCGGCGCAAAACATAACCGCTGTCCTGATAAACATGTCTACGAAAATAAACAATGTTACTGACCGGAAACGCAAGTTTAATATAAATATATATAAATACGTAAGGCGTCGGTAAAGGATGGTTATTGCTGTTGTCATTGCGAGTCCCGACAGCGATCGGGACGAAGCAATCCCTTTTATTGCATTTTTTACCTTGACTGCTTACTGCGATTATATTATAATCCTTAAAATGCTTAGAACGCTCAAAATAACTCTAACCGCCCTGCTTTGCATGGCCGCAATCAACGATTTCTGCTCCGGCCAGGCCGCCGGTACCGTGCGCAGTATCGCCTTCGTCAATACCGACGCCAATGCGGATTCGCTCTTCAAACAATCCCAACAGGCGCTGGCTAAAGGCGATTGGCCTGCCTGCGTAAAATGCATGCAGGACCTCCTTGAAAAATATCCCGATAAGTCCATCACAGTCGAAACCAACCTTTACACAGGCGCTTCTTTTTATTGCCATAACTTCCTCATGGGCATGCCGCCGGAAGGCGTTTCCGCATACAGGAGTATTTTTGACGCCAGGGCCGCAAGGTTATTTGATACCGCGATGTTCCGAAAGGATGTCAGTGAATTACGGAAAATCACGGCGCTTTATCCGGCGTCAACCTATGCCCTCCCATCAGCCATGTCCGCGGCCAGCCTGCTTGTAACCAACGGCAACCTGACGGATGCCCGCGAAACACTTGAAAACCTGCAGAATTATGCCATTGATACGCGCAAAGAAATTGAACCCGCGCGCATCGCGCAACTCGGTCTCATTTACAATAAATTAAAAGACAAACCGGCATTGCAGGCGCTTATTGATTATACGATAAAAAACTGCCCTGATATTTACGCCACTGTAGCTGACGGCTCTGAAAATCTGCGTAATTACCTTGAAAACCTCCTGAACCGCACGCCAAACCCGCCGGCGCCTGTCGCACAGAACGAGCCGGATAAAATCACCTGGCCGGCCTTCTGCGGAAATAACCTGCGCAACGCGCAAATGGCCGACTTTTCACAGCTTCCGCAGAAAAAATGGTCCATACCGCTTCCTTCATCCACGTATGCGCCCATAAGATTCAAGCCTTCCGCGTCAGGCGGCTTTTTCTATCAGGGCGACCCGCGGTACACGCCGTTCTTTCCCATTCTTATGGACGGCAAGGTATTCATCCATAACGGCGCCGCCTTGTACGCGTACGACATCTTCTCGTCCAAAGACAACCCACTGCTATGGCAGCACATTGAAAACAACCCGAACCTTATTCTCTTTGACGAAAAGGTAATTTATTCCGGCGCCATTTATAATAATAAACTGTTATATGTAAACCTCGTTGGTTCCATCTGGCGCGAAGATCTGCAGTTAGGCTGGCTCCACGTAAAAATGCCGTTCCCCTGCCGCTCCCTGATGGCATTTGACATCAACACGGGCAAGATAGCCTGGCGCATCGGCGGCGATGTCTCCAAGACCGAATTCCTTGCCCACTCAAGCTTTCCTATTCCTCCCGCGGTGGAAGGCAACTGTCTCTACGTCCCGGCCGTATATGCCGCGCTCGCCACAGACCCGCCTGAGCAATATTTATTCTGCCTTGACGCCGAAACCGGACAATTGAAATGGAAAACTTTTATCGCTTCCGGATTCCTTGAAATCAACCTCTTCAACAGCCCCGCAAGGGAACAGGTCGCCTCCCCTGTCACCGTATGGGAAGACCTGCTGTTGTTCTGTTCCAATAGCGGCGCCATAGCCGGAATAAACAAATATACCGGTGAAGTCATATGGAAAAGGACCTATGACCAGTACAAAATACTCCCTACAAGGGATGATTCCATAGAAAAAACGCCTACCGGCTGGATGAATAATCCCATACTTATTGACAACGGAACCGCCTATTTCGCGCCTGCGGATTCGCCAAACCTCCTTGCCGTTAACGCCCGTACGGGAAAACTGGCCTGGCAATGGCCCGGTAATATCGGTATTGTAAACCCCTCCAGGCACATGTTAGGCATAAAAAACAGCAAACTCGTTATTACAAACGATGTTGAACAATTGTCTTTAAGCACTCTTGAAAAGGACAAAGGCAGGCTTACCGGACGCACCATGCTTTCCGGCGGCGAAAGAATCGCCGGCAGGGGCTTTATTGCCGGCAATAATATTTATCTGCCGACAAGCAAAGGCCTGTACCAGATAGATATCGATGATAATAAAAAACAGTCCGTTATCAGTTGGGAAAAGAACTCTTCGCAGGAATGCGGCAATATGCTCGCGTTTGAGAATATGGCTATAACAACAAGCCTGGGTTTTTTGAATATCTACATGTCCGGGCAGGTGCTTGAAGATTACCTGAGGAAAACCGCGGAAAAATATCAAGACGATCCTGCGGCGCTTTACAATTACGCCCAGGCGCTCTCGTCATCGGCAAAATACGACAACGCCGAAATCTATTTGAAAAAAATAATCCAGATTACGAAAGACAAGCCCGCGGATGAAAAAGAAAACATACGCCAGAAATCCATTTCCCTGCTCTGCGAAATCACGATAAAAAAGTCCGGTTTATTGTGGAATGACGGCAAAAAGGAAACTGTGCCGGGCATGCTCTTGGCAGTCCGCGATATCGCCGGTGACCAGTACAATTATACCCGGCTTACGCTGGCTTTATGCTATTATTACGAAAATGACGGAAAATACGAACCCGTCATTGATGAAATGCAGAAACTTATAAGCAAATTCCCCGACGGCCTCTATGAGGCCGGTAATATACGGATTATCGCCCGTGAAAAAATACAAAGGATGATTTCCATGGCAGGCGATAAGGCGTATGAAAAGTACGAAACCCAGGCAAGAACGCTGTTTACCGAGGCATCAAGGAAAAAAAACGTTGACATCCTGAAAAAAACCGTGCTCCTGTACCCCAACAGCCGCGCCGCTGAAGAATCCGCCATGTTCCTCGCCGAAGAATATATGGCCCGGGATAAGCTTTCCGAAGCCGCCGAAACCCTCCAGTATTTCCGCAGGGATTTTCCGAAATCAAGATTCATACCCGAAGCCATGCTCAAACTCGCGGCCCTTTCCGAAAAAAACGGCCTGTACGCAACGGCTGAACGAATTTATTCAGGTCTGTTAAAGGACTATTCCGACGCGTTTGTGAAAATTGATTCGGTTGATACGAATATCGGAACCATTGTTAAGAAAAAACTGGCGGAAAAACCATACTCGGAAATGCCGACGCCGGATTTTCCGGAAAAACGACTCGGAAACCGCTTAGGCATGAAACCGTCATGGTCGGTGCCGTTAAGGAATACCGACAGCCTGCGCATGTCCGTAACCGGCGCCGGATACGCCTCAAAACAATGGGAAAAACAGGTGATTTTTTCAGATGACCAGATGATACTGTCCGTGTCAACCGATAATGGAACCGTACTCTGGAAACTCAATATGCCCGCGCCAAGCATCAATTCGGGTTTTGCAAATGATAAGCTTATTCTCGCTTATAACGACAAGCTCATGGCGTATGACCCCAAAGGCGCCAGAATTTGGCTCTTCCCGGCAAATAATATCACCCGGCAGGCAATTATAACGGATGCGGCAACCTATATATTGACGTTTGACGGCGCCGAACAGAACAACATGTTCATTACGGCCGTGGATAACATGACCGGCACGGAGTCATGGAAAACAAGCCTTCATTGCAGGACCCTTCTGGAAATGCAGTTCTACAACGACCTTATATTCATTCCGTTAGGGCCGTTGAATAAGCTCGCTGTTTACGACGCGGTCTTCGGCACGGAATACGCGCTTATAAGCCTGCCCGCGGAAATCAGGAAAATCGTTCCCGCAGGCAGAAACCGGCTATGCGTGCTCACCAGGACCGAAGAGATTTATTGCTTTGAAACAGGCACAGGCAAACTGCTGTGGAAGATAAAAGCCGAAGGCGCATCCGAGACCATTATTGCAACCGATGAGAACAGCCTGGCGTGTTGCCTGACATCCAAGACCGGAGGAAATTTTGACAACATACTGCTTATTGATTTGACCTCTGGAACCATAAAGCAAATTGACCTTCCGCTTAACACGAAAATCAAGCAGTTTAACGTGCAAAACGGCGTCCTGTACACGGTAGTTTCCACTGCGTCGCCAAACAGATTCGCGACAAACATCCTGCAAATCACAGCGTATAATATGAAGGATGGAAGCCTGAAATGGACGTATCCACAGCAAATAGCCTCGGACACGGCAAATTATTCGGCGAAATTCAATGGCAACCGCATATTGCTGGTCAACGTATTGTTTTCGCGCAGAGACGCGCTTGTGAACGTTATTGCCGAGGTATTAAACGCGGATACCGGGGCTTCCTCCAACAAGCAGATTATCCGGCTGGAGACGCGCAATGTAAATATTGACTTGTTTAACGGAGATTTGTATATTACAGCGGACGGAACGGTGTCAAGATACGAATCGCAAGAGTAGCACTTCTCTGCCACGAAGACATGAAGAACCGACGATTACTGCCCTTAGGCTTCCTGAACAAAACGAAGAACTCGCGGAAGACGCAGGAGCACCGGGATTCGCGGTAAAATAACTATATGCGAAACATACTGCTTATTACAATTTCATCCGCCATTATACTGGCGGTATTTACGGGCGTAATGGTTTTATGCAATGAAACCGTGCGCTCTGACGACGCGCCGTTCGGCCGTACGGACATTTCGCCGGAGATGCTCACCGCGATTGACAAAGGCCTTGATTGGCTTGCCAAAGCGCAGAATCCCAACGGCTCATGGAATTGCGTTGTCGGATACAAACTTAACGAAGACTATATAACCGATACCGCATCGGCGGAACACGTATGCATTACGGCCCTGGCCTGCATGGCTTTTATGGCAAACGGAAGCACCGCGGAAGCGGGAAAATATTCGGAGAACATATCAAAAGGACTGGATTTTGTCCTGAGCTGCGTAAGGCCTAACGGATACATAACGAAAAACGGCACGAGAATGTACGAACACGCCTTCGCAACGCTTTTCCTGTCGCAGGCGGCGGGCATGAAAAAGAGCCAGGAAGTGCAGGAGAAATTGAAACTCGCCTGCGATTTGATAGTGCGCAGTCAGAATCCTGACGGCGGATGGCGCTATCAGCCACAGCCTATAGACGCGGACATATCCGTAACAGTATCCACCCTGCAGGCGCTGAGAGCGGCGAGAAATGTCGGGGTCATGGTTCCCAAGGAAACCATAGATAAGGCGATGAAATATATAAAGAACAGCGTGAACCCCGACGGAAGCTTCAATTACCAGGCAGGCGGCCAGTTTATGACAAGGACGTCTTTCGCGCTGACTTCGTGCGGAATCGTGAGCCTTTACAGCGCCGGGGAATACAATTCACCGCTTATTTCGCGCGGACTGGAATTCCTAAGGAATAACACGCGCTACCGGCTGATCTGGGGCAATTATCATTATTTTTACGGACATTATTATGGCGCTCAGGCGATGTATCAGGCAGGCGGCAAATACTGGGAGGAATACTTTATCAGCACTAACGGCCGCGGAGTGAGGGATGAGATCATTGGACAGCAGATGAATGACGGCAGATGGGCGGATGATGTAGGGCCGACTTACGCCACGGCCATGGCATGCCTCGTCTTGCAGGTGCCGTTTGAATACCTGCCGATATTCCAAAAATAACAACGCAGTAGCGAGTAGCGGGTACCAAGCAGTGATGGACGATACGACAAAACGAGAGAATGAGAGAATGCCTCCAAGCGAACACTTGTTTTTTCACAACTGTTATTGCAAATCAAAAAATATCAAATTAAAAATCTGAAATTGACTGATTGATAACAGGAGCAGTCTGGAGGCCAGGAAAAGCCTGACCCCCAGCTACTCAAAAACCTGTTATGTGTGTGAAAGTGTGTATATGGTTTTTGTTTACGCCCCGCGTCTGAGGCGCCAATAAAAACCATATGTCCAATAACCAATTTGCAGAAACGCATTGCAATGCGTCTCTGCGCAATTCATTTTTCATTCTGC
>JACRIJ010000004.1 GCA_016220095.1 Planctomycetota bacterium
GCCTCAGTAGAGGTGGCATTAAAGGACGTTAGTAGCCCAGCCATTTATGGCTGGGGTATGAAAAACTGAGAAATATGGAGGGCATTCATGCCCTTAACATAACGCCATGAATGGCGTAAATATTAGGCTTTTGACATACAACCCCAGCCATAAATGGCTGGGCTACTATACGCTTTTATTTTTTCTATTATAACTACTATGTTAAAATGCCACCTCTACTGAGGCCTTACTTCAAATGGTAAGGCCTCAGTGAAAGTGGGTTTTCAAGTTCCCCCGCGGTATTTTCTCTGAATCTATATACAGGATGCCACTTTTATCTAAAGGATATGTATCAATAACAACGCCGTCACGGTCAATCACCATGGCGCCGCCGAATGCGTCAGCCTCCTGCGAGAATCTTTCAATGCAGACGTAGCTTGTGGAAAACATCGGTACGCCGATTTCGCTTACTTGTTTTGCATATTCCGGGATTTCGTTTTTGGTCCAACGATTCTGGTCGCGTGAGCCGTCCGGAAAGCATCTTGCATATAAATGCAAAAGCCAATCTGGATGCATATCCTGCATACGTCGCCTCAGGCAATCATCAAACAGGTCACCGCAGATCATAAATGCCATCTTTCCATAATTAGTTTCTGCCGCAAAAAGCTCCGTGCCCTGGCAGTATACGGTTGGATCTGCGTGTCTACCGTGCCACATTGGTTGAACCCGGCGGTATTTCAAACGGATATCGCCTTTAGGCGAAAACAATACGGCTGTATCGTACAAACGGGCGCCATCACGCTCCAGCAGACCGGTTCCAAGCCAAATACCGAGTTCTTCAGCAGTTTCCGACAATTGGGTCGTTATCAATCCCGGAATGCTCTCGCTCAATGGCAGGTCATGAACCGGATTGTCGTTATTCAACATCCCCGTCACCGCCATCTCGCCAAGCAAAACCAAATCCGAACCATTGCCTGCAGCCTCATGAATCATTTTGACAGCTGTTGCCAGATTCGATTCCGCATTGGCTGTAACAGGATTAACCAGCAAGGCTACGCGCGGATATTTAGTCAGCATAATGCTAATTTCTCCTTTTACAACCACGACGAATTTCTAACAGCAGATTCTATGATGAGCATTTTTACTTTTTCAACTCAACCTGCGCCTTCAAAACGGCCTCGCTCCTGACTCTTATATCCTCAAAGTGGGCCTTCGAATATTCATCTATGCCCTCTTTTTTCAGGGCGTCCGCCGCGAGCTTGTTTATCCCGTCAATATCTTTCCTCGCAAGTGTTATCGCGTCGCTTGGCACATCAGCCGGCGATGCTGTTACAAACCCGGAAAGTATCTCAAAATGCCTCCTCTGCAGGGCGCGGCTGAAACTGTCCGTCTTGCCGGTATTCCCGGTATCTTCCCATACCGCATCATAAACAGATTCAAACATCTCTTTTATCCCGAAATAGTCCTGCCCTTCCTTGTGATGCACCTCCAAATCGCTCATACGGGTAAGCAATACCGGATTGTAAATATAATTCAATACGTTCGCCTGTGTGGATAACAACATGGCATGGAAAGGCATATTCAACGGGCCGCCATCGCCTTCAAAACGCGGCATGCGGTTCGGAATGAATTCGTTTGCCAATCCGGATACTGTTTCATCGTACCTGAAATCAAATATATTCTCCCTTATGAATTTCATGGCCTCGCGCTGTTTGTCCGCGCTCACCGGTTCAAACGGCATCTTCTTGTCCGTATCACCCATGTGCAGGCGCGTATGCGCTATGCCGCCTATAAACTTGACCACAGTATGCACACCGCCCAGGCGCATCCCAAAACCCCTCTGCCATATCCGGCGCAACTTCTGGTATCTGCCGTCGTCAGGCACAAAAGCACTGCCAAGGGTTTTCCATACCTGTTCCGCTATCTGCATCCTCTGTTTATAAAAAACAATTGAATCACTCCCCTGGTCATATCTTATGCAATACGGGTCTATGCCGTCCGGCGAATCCATGGCATCTTCATCCGTGCCGTAAATCAGGCGCGGTTCGCCGGCCCTTGAGGCTATCTTAATAAGCTCCGGCAATTCGTCTTCAGGCATCTTTGCGCCCTGAACAGGCTTGTACCCGTATTCTATCGCCCAGAGGTCATAAACGCCGGGCCTGGTCTGGAAATACGCGCCCTGCCTTGCCCTGTCCGGCACGATGTTGGACGGATTATAATCCATCACGGAACCGCTTATTCCGTATCTGGCCGTAAATTCAGGGTCGCAGAGCTCTTCCATGGAAAAAGCCGAACTTCCCTTGAAATTGTGCCTCAGGCCGAGCGTATGCCCGACTTCATGCAATAAAAGGTCCATCAGGTACGCGTCCACGAATTCCTTGTGCTTCTTCGGGTCTTTTATGACAATATCGTTTATTGCCGTAAGATAATCAACGGTAAAACCGGTATCAAACATCTTGAACATGGCATAATCGCAATTCTCACCCGTGCGCGAGCGCGACCCGCTGGCGGCTCCGAGGGGATTGATTAACTCCTGATATGACGCCCATGAGTACCTGACAATATCCGCGGAAATCCTTACGTCGGCATCGTATAATTCGCCTGTAAAAGGATTGGCATGCGACGGCCCTACCGCATATCCCTTGATGGGGTTAATCATCCAGCATATCGTATTGTACCTGACGTCCGCGGGGTCCCAGTCCGCGTCATCGGGCTGTTGTTTTACCACCATCGCATCCTTGAACCCGGCCTTTTCAAACGCCTCGTTCCACGCGAGAATCCCTTTCGTAATAGGCTCGCGAAATTCTACGGGAATGGTATTCTGCAGCCAGAAAACTATCGGTTTTACCGGAGGAGAAAGCTCTGCGTTCGGGTCGGCCTTTTTCAGGTTCCATCTGTGCACCAGATAAACATACGGGTCATCTCTGTTTATATCCGAATAATCCTCATACGACTCAAGGAAATACCCTATCCTGTCATCCGCAATGCGCGGCACGTAATCAGACTCGGGAAGTCTCATGAAACTGTAGTAAATCGCGACAAACAGACTGCGCGGGTCCGCGGATAAAGGCGCGTTCGCGTATTTGCCGCTCCGAAAATGCAGGCGGGTTTCTATGTCGGTATTGTCGGGAAATGATTTCAGTACGCTGAAAGAACTATTGTCCCTGTCAAATGAAAAATCAACCTTTGAAATTTCGTTAAGGTCGTTGGCTATGTTATTCACGTCTATAAGGAAAAGATCGTTTAATGACACCAGCACGGCGCCCGTTTCCGGATGCGGCTTGCACAGTAATTTAGCCGAACTGAATATGGAATCCGATACGCCCCTGCGGAGCGCTCTTTCCGCCGGCGTGCCTTTATCCGCGCGGACTGACGTATTGTAGTTTATAATCTGGACGCGGTCGTTTACCCTGCCGAAAGAGAGCGCGAAATTGTACATCATGGAAGACGAATCAAAAAAATTCGCATCGCCCTGGGAACGGGTTACGGAACAGAGCATCATCGGCCCGAATTGTTTCGGCAGTATTTCAAGTATAGCGGCGCCCGTGTCTTCTTTCGCATAAATATTGAACAGCCCTTTGATGGGCTTTGCGTCTTTGAGCTGTTCCTCGTAGGCTTTTTTGTTTTTAGCGGCCTCGTCTTCCGGCGGAGGCGCCACAGGCAGCGTCGCGCAACAACTAAGCAATCCTAAAAACAATAACACAACCGCATTAGCACAGATTCTTTCATACACCTTCATATAACGATAACTCCTATTAATAGATTTCATACGCAGTAACCGCAGAATCGCTGGCGCTCGCAGTACCGCACAAACGAAGGAGGAAAAATGAAAAATGAAGCAGGAAGAACGACGAATACTTTGTCACACGCTCCTGCAGTTCTTCATCCTTCGCCACTGACCGCAGTTCTCAAATTGCGGCTACTGGCCACCGGCCACTAATCACTCGATCACCTTCGGCACCTTGAAGAATGGCGCGGCTTTTTCAGGCGAATTCTCCATTATCATTTCGGCTGTTTTCTTATCGCTGTGCGGGAAGGCATCTTCCCTGAAAACGTTTTTCAATTCTAATGCATGCGACAACGGTTCCGCGCCGGACGTATCCAGTGCGTTTAATTTTTCTATATGGCCGAGTATCTTCTGCAACTGGCCCGCGTATGCCGCTTCCTCTTCAGGGGATATCTTCAGCGCCGCGAGTTTTGCGATATGATTTACCGTTTTAGCATCTATCATAAGGATATCCGAAACTCCTAAATTTTGATATCACAAAATCATTGAAAGGGCGAATACATATATTCGCCCCTACTCCGTAACCCCTAATCTTCCAATCTTAGAATCCTCTAATCTTGGAATCTTCTAATCAGTAAACCTACATCAGTATATCTTTTCTCTTAAACATCACGAACGCCCCGAGCGTAAACACTATCAGGTATATCAAAGGAATTGCTATGCTCTGGATTACCATCGCGCGCCTCTCCGGCGTATGCTTATAGAATGCCTTTCTTACGGTCAGCTTATGCCCGCACACGGGGCATTTGCCAGGGGCCTGGATTTTTATCTCCTCCTGCGGGTGTTCAGGGCAGGCATATTCCACCCTGCTGAAATCGCTGATTATCTGGAATTTCCATTTCTGCGTCAAATCCCCCTGGGACAGGCGTCCCAGTCCGTCGGTATAAAAATTCAGGTATGTATTAGGCAGGTACGGCTCTACTGACGGCAGTACCGGCGTAACGATAAAATGCACGGTCAAACCCAGTATTACAGCGGCCATGGCCGATGCGCCGGGTGATTCTATAATGATTGACATCAGTATCCCGAAGGCCATTACCGCCAATATCGGCAATACGGTCAGAATAAGCGCGTAATACGTAAACGTAATCATTTCGGCCTTTTGCACGTAAATGTAATCCGTATATCTCTTATCCGTTATATTGCCGAATCCCGTAGTGAAATGCGTCAGGACCGCGCCAAGCAAGCCGACAAATGCGACTATGCCGATCGTCACTAATAACAGCATTAAGAATTTCCCGAGGAAAAATTCGGTCCTTGTTACGGGTTTGACGAGGCATGTGCGCATAGTGCCCTGCGCCAGTTCCGACGAAAACATCAATGACGCTATCATCAGCATGAAAAGCGTGGCAAGCTGGAACGCGTTGGAAGCGCCTTCGGAAACGACATCAAAACCGTTCTGCGTGTTTTTTTCCTCTTTGCTCTGGCGTTCATCCTCTGACTGGCGTTCATCGCTATCACCCTGCGCGGTTTTTTTTGCGCCTGCAATAGGCAGTACAACGGCCAATATTACCAGCGCCAGCGCTATGTAAGGCAATTTCTGCCTGCGCAGTTTCATGAATTCGACACGGACTAATCTTAATATGGTTTTAATCATAAAAACGTTTCTTGACAACAGAGTTCTACAATTTGATGATTTAGTGACTGTATGACTTGATGTTTTACAACGCGTCCGTACGTCAATCATCAAGTCGCAAATCATCCAGTCATTAAATCCCAGCAGTCCTTCCTTCTTCGTTTTTCCTTCTGGATTCTTCGGTTTAACACGAACCGCACGGGGTCTTCATTATGCTTTCAAAATATTCTTCAAGCCCCATTTTTACAGGGCTTAATTCATTCACCATTACGCCGTTTCTTGTCAATTCCATATTCATTTCGCCGGTTTTTTCCGGTACGATTTCAACTTCGAACACGTTTTCATTTGCGCCGTTGACCTTGCAATACGGCAGTTTGGACAATATTTCAACGGCTTTTTCCTTAGGCGCCGCGGACAGCCGGACGCGGTTCCTGCCGCCCTTAAGAAGTTCGCCGAGATTTCCCTGGCAGATCATCCTGCCCTGCTTGATGATGCCTATCCTGTTGCAAAGCATCTGCATCTCATAAAGCAGATGGCTTGAAATAATTAAAGTCACGCCTTCAAGGCGGTTGATTTTCTGGATGTATTCGCGCATTTCAAGGATACCCTGCGGGTCCAGGCCGTTTGTAGGTTCGTCAAGGATTACAAGCTTGGGGCTGTGCAGAAGCGCCTGCGCTATGCCAAGCCGCTGGCGCATGCCCTGCGAATAAGCCCTTACCTTATCCTTCGCGCGATGGCTGAGTCCGAATATCTCAAGGAGGTTGTCTATCCTTTCGCGTTTGACGCCGCCGGCAAGCTGGCCGAATATCCAGAGGTTATCACGGGCGGACAGGTTAGGATAAAGCGCGGGAATCTCCACGAGAGCGCCTACCTGGGACATGACTTTTTTATGATTCCTGCGAACGTCTATTTCTTCAAAAAAAACATTCCCTGCCGTAGGCCTGATAAGGTTGAGTATCATCCTTATGGTGGTGGTCTTGCCGGCGCCGTTAAGGCCGAGGAACCCGAAGATATCGCCCCTGCGGACTTCAAGATTCACTCCATCCACAGCCGTAAACCGGCCGAAATGCTTTGTCAAACCGTCAGTTCTTAATAAGATATTATCCATTATTCTAAAATCTTAAATCTTAAATCGTTACATCATTCCCATTCAATCGTACTCGGCGGCTTTGTGCTGATGTCGTACACGACCCTGTTAACGCCTTTGACTTCGTTTATAATGCGCGAAGAAATCCTGCCGAGCAATTCGTGAGGAAGTTTGCTCCAATCCGCCGTCATGCCGTCAAGGCTTTCAACTACCCTTATGGCAACGGTGTTCTGATAAGTCCTTTCATCGCCCATAACGCCGACTGTCTGAACAGGCAATAGCACCGCGAAGTACTGCCAGAGCCCTTTTTGCGCGCCGGCATTTTCTATCTCAATTCGTACTATCTCATCGGCCTCGCGGAGCACGGAGAGCTGGCCTTCATTAATCGCCCCGATAAACCTTACGGCCAGGCCGGGCCCGGGAAACGGCTGGCGATGCGTAACGCTGTCCGGCATGCCGAGTTCTTTTGCAATCAACCTCGCCTCATCTTTGAACAGGTATTTAAGCGGTTCAATGAGTTCAAAGCCGAGTTTTTCCGGCAGGCCGCCGACATTATGATGGCTTTTTATCTTTGAAGTAGGCCCGCCCCAGACGGAACGGCTTTCAATAACGTCAGGATAAAGCGTGCCCTGCGCGAGGAATTTTATCCCCTTAAATTCTTTCGCCTTTTTCCTGAATACCTCAATAAATTTATAGCCTATTATCTTGCGTTTTTTTTCCGGGTCCGTGACGTTTTTAAGGGCGTTTAAAAAAAGCCTCGTGGCGTCAACAAAATAAAAATTCAGGCGGAATTTCTTTCTGTAAAGCGAAACCACGGCCTCAGCCTCATTCTTGCGCAGTAAGCCGTTATCAACAAACACGCAGACAAGGCGTTTGCCTATGGCCTTGTGTATGAGCAATGCGACAACCGACGAATCCACGCCGCCGGAAAGCGCGCAAATGACCTTGCCTTTCCCGACCTGCTTTTTTATCTGAGCCGTCATCGCATCTATATAGGAAGACATTTTCCATTCGCCTTTACAACGGCATATATTATACAGAAAATTATGCATGATTTTTGAGCCGAGCGGCGTATGAACGACTTCAGGATGGAATTGGACGCCGTAAAAAGGAAGGGTTTTATGCCTGACAGCCGCATAGGCGGTATTTTCAGTGCGCGCGAGAATTGAGAATTGCTTCGTTATATTTTCCACCCTGTCGCCGTGGCTCATCCAGACCTGGATTTTTGCCGGCAAGCCTGAAAACAGGTCTTTAGCATCAGTAATTTCACAAAATGCCTTTCCGTATTCCCTTTCTTTCGCGGATTTTACGTCCGCGTTAAGAAGCAGACAGCCCAACTGCATACCATAACAAATGCCGAGAACGGGCACACCGAGTGAGAAAATCTCCGCGGAACATTTGGGCGCGTTTTTAACGTAAACGCTCGCGGGCCCGCCGGAAAGTATGATGCCTTTTGGCGGGTTCTTTTTGAATTCATTGAGGTTGACGTTGTATGGGAATATCTCACAATAAACGTTGTTTTCCCTAACGCGCCTGGCAATCAACTGCGTAACCTGACTGCCGAAATCAAGGATGGCGACGTATTCGCTTAAATTATTCATATATTATTTTAATTCAACTTTAAAAATTGTTCTACTGTTAAGCCTGAATTACGAATTAAAGCACGAAGTGTGCCCACGGACAACTCTTTATGTTGAGGGATTGAAAGATTGACTCTGATACCGGACTTAACCATTACCAGATGACTTCCTACCTGGCCAAGAGGATACCAGCCGGCTTTTTTAAAAGCCTTCACAGCATCTTTACCTGAAATATTGCTTAATCTGCCCATTTTTAACTACACTGCTACAATAATTGAGTACTTGTTTGCCTTCTTAGACGCTTTTAACATCGCTTTCTGATCTTCCGCCCACAACCATGCAGTTATCGCTTCCTTAATATTTTCCAACGCCTCCTTTTCATCTTTGCCTTGAGAAACACATCCCGGAAGCGCAGGAACCTCTGCTACAATCCAATCGTCCTCAGCGTGTTGAAGTACCACATGAAAAATCATATCTTAAACATCTCCTTAACGGTATTATGTTATATTATATTCTTATAATTCAAAAGTCAAGGTTTTTGTCAAAATAACAGTTGACAATCCGGATTTCCATGCTATAATTGTAACGATATAAGATATAAACTTTATTTTTATGCTTTTTTGGCCATTTAGAAATAAGCGGCAATTTCTGTTTAAATCACGCCATCAACACATAACAATACCATTAAGGAATCCCATATGAGAATATTGCTCGTTTATCCGAAGTTTCCGGAGACTTTTTGGAGCTTTAAATACGCGCTGAAATTCATCTCCAAGAAATCCACCAACCCGCCTCTCGGATTATTGACCGTAGCATCCATGCTCCCAGAAAAATGGGAAATAAAACTCGTGGATACGAACGTAAATCCCCTGAAGGACAAAGACATTGAATGGGCTGACTTCGTTTTTATCAGCGCCATGTCAATTCAAAAAGAATCCGTAAGAGAAATCATCGGCAGATGCAAGGCATTGAATACTAAGATTGCGGCCGGCGGCCCGCTTTTTTCAAGCCACTTTGACGAATTTGATGAGATAGACCATCTGATACTCAACGAAGCCGAAATTACGCTTCCGTTATTTTTGGAAGATTTGAAAAACGGATGCGCTAAACACGTTTACGCCACTTCCCTCTGGGCGGACATAAAAACAACGCCTATCCCCAAATGGGGTCTTATCAAGATGAAAAAATACGCCACCATGGACATCCAGTATTCCAGGGGCTGTCCTTTTAATTGTGAATTCTGCGACATTACCGCGCTATACGGGCATACGCCGCGGACAAAGGATACAGCGCAGGTATTAGCCGAATTAGAGAGCTTGTATCTGCAAAAATGGCGCGGCGGGGTATTCTTTGTTGACGACAATTTCATCGGCAATAAGGGAAAATTGAAAAACGACGTCCTGCCCGCAATCATTGAATGGATGGCTCAAAGGAGATACCCTTTCACATTTGCCACACAGGCGTCCATAAACCTTTCCGACGATGAAGAGCTTATGGATTTGATGGTCCGGGCCGGATTTAACACGGTATTCATCGGCATTGAAACGCCTGACGAACAAAGCCTGGAAGAATGCGGCAAATTCCAGAATAAGAGCCGTAATCTGATAGATTGCGTCAAGAAAATCCAGGGGGTGGGATTGCAGGTGGAAGCTGGATTTATTGTCGGTTTTGACAACGACAAGCATACGATTTTTGAAAGGCAGATTGAATTCATCCAGAAGAGCGGAATTGTCACGGCAATGGTCGGACTGTTAAATGCCCTGCGCGGCACAAGGCTCTACAACCGCCTTGAACAGGAGAACCGGCTGTTGAAGAGCACCTCCGGCAATAACACGGATGCTTCAATAAACTTTGTCACAAAAATGCACTCTGAAACCCTCATAAACGGCTACAGGAAAATACTTAAAGAGGTTTATACATCCAGGAATTATTACGCACGGGTAAAGGAATTCCTGAGGAATTACAAGCCGTCGCGGAAAGGCATGTCCCAGTTCCGCTTCTATCATATTGGAGCGTTCATAAGGTCGGTCCTGCGCCTCGGAATAATAGGGAAAGAAAGGATCCAGTACTGGAAACTCTTTTTCTGGACTGTTTTCACGCGCCCGCGGCTTTTACCCATGGCAATAACCTTCGCGATTTATGGATTCCATTTCAGAAAGATCTCCGAGAAATACTGGTGAACGTAGTAGCGAGCACCGAGTAGTGAGTACCGAGGAACGGAACGACGAAACGAAACCACAGAGCACACAGAGACGCACTGAAACGAATAAGAAATAATCCTCAACAACAGATTTAGCGGATTAAACGGATTGACGACTAAACAACCGGACGACGACGATTACTCACAGGGATTTGACGAAACCTTTCGGAAATTTAATGATTTGGTGACTGGATGACTTAATGATTTACCCTTCGGGGCCGCCTCAGGGTAAACGATTACGCGTCCGTACGTCAATCATCAAGTCGCAAATCATCCAGTCATTAAATCCCAATCGCCCTTCATTCTTCATCCTCGTCCGTTTAATCGGCTCCGAAATCCTGCACCGGCACTACCTTTATCGCCGCCCTGCCGTCCACGGGACAATATGTCTCGCATTTGCCGCATCCTATGCAGAGCTCTTCCACTACGTAAGGGCGCAGTACTTCAACCTCTTTCTCCTCACCCTTGAATCCGACTATTATCCTGTCCTTCCTGAACTTTATCGCCTTATCCGGCACCGGACACATCTCTTCGCACCTGATGCACTCCGGCTTGATGTCATTTTTGTACCAGGGTATGCACTTGTTCCTGTCTATGCGCGCTATGCCTATCTGAAACTTCTTTTTTTCTTCCAATTTCATATCGGGAATGGCTCCCGTCGGGCAAACCTGGCCGCATAAGTTACAGTTGTATTCGCACCAGCCGTGCCGGAATTTGAACACCGGCGACCATACGCCCTTCCAGCCGGATTCCATTGATGCGGGTTGCAAGCCCTTTCCGGACGTACAGCATATCTTTACGCATTCGCCGCACCTGACGCATTTCTCAAGAAATTTCTTTTCATCATCTACGCCCGGCGGACGCAGGCATTCGCCGTACATCTCAGGGTCAAAATACGCTGACACGAATAAACCCGCTCCCAAAGCGCCGCCCGCAGTAGATAACAGGAACTGCCTCCTTGATAAATCCATACTGCTTTCTTCCTGTACGCCTTTCGGCAGGCTGAAATTGTATTTTATCGCATTCTCGGGGCATACGGATACGCATCTGCCGCAGAGTACGCATTCGCGCGTATCGCACAGGCCTTCCTTGCCCTTGGGTATCGCGTTCATCTTGCAATTTGACGCGCAAAGCCCGCAATGCGTGCATTTATCGGATACCTGCCGGTTCAGAAGCCTGTACCTTGAAAGAAACGCCAGAAGCGCCCCCAAGGGACACAACCCCCTGCACCAGGCGCGATTGGCTATATATTCCAACCCAACAATCATAAGGAACACCAGCGCTATAGGCAGAGATTGCTGTGTGAACCGGATTATCATGAGTGAATTAAAATTCTGGTAAAACCAATCTCCGAATTCATAACTGACCGCGTTTAATCCGGAAAAAAACGCATACGCGATGTTGCCGCCAAGGGGATAAAAAACGGAAACCGACGTACGCGTAATAAGCGCAATCGGGTCAAGGAATCCCGTAAGAAGCGCCGTAAAAACCGAACTTGCCAGAATAACGATAAGCGTTATGTATTTTATCTTTTTCCATTTCAAGAGAAACGGGGATGAATTGGCGATATATGATTTGTTTTTTCTCAAAAGCGGCCTGCGAAGCAGGTCAAGAATCGTGCCTAAGGGGCAAATCCATCCGCAGAATACCCTGCCGGCAACAAGGGTCAGGGCGATAGTAATCAAGGCAAGCCACATTGTTGCCTGCAATGCGCGGGAACTCAGCGCGGTAGTAAGCGCGATCAAAGGATCCGCCTGCATGAATCCGTCTATGGCAGGGCTGACTCTTCCATCAGGCGTGTCCGTGTAACTCGCATGAAAGAGAAGGAAAAAAAACAACAGCAGAAAAATAAATTGGACAATAATTCTTATGGTACGCATACATAGCTGAAATTTAAGATTTAAGATTTCCGGTAATACTTAAGTTCTTTGAAGTAATTCCCCCCTCCCTTGATGGGAGGGGGCATAGGGGGAGGGTGAAAAACATTTCCCCCCTCTTCCTGTCCCTGTCCCGCAAGGGGAGAGGGGATTACTTCAAATGACTTAAGTATTACGTTAAATCTTATATTATTTTATTTCCTTGACATCTAACTTAGTCAAATCCATCTCGCCGAGCCCCATTTCATTTGCATTAGCGATATAAGCGACGTCCGCGAGTTTGAAACTGTTAAAGAAACCCGCGGCATAGGCATCGCAGGCAACGGGGTCTGTGGAAGCGTAAATCACCTTCTTCAGGGCCACATCGGAAAGATTGCCGCCCTGGGGGCCGTTCGCCGTAAGTATCCTGTACGCGTCAACTATATTCAATTTCGCCTTCAAAACGGTCAAGGCATCGGCCAATTTCTGGTGTATATCCTGGTGGATATCGCCCCTGTTGCCGCCCATAACACCCATCCAATTTTTAATGACACAGGTCATTTTGGCTATGCCGTGGGTTTTGGCTATAGGGACATTTATCACGCAATCCGCTTCAATTATTTCCCTGTAAAAATCCCATTTTTTTATTTTAACGCCGAGAGGAATTTTAGTTTCAACAAAACCCTGGGGATTCGTAAATTTAACCTTAGCGCCGGCTTTTTCCGCGGCGTCTTTTATTTTGCTCGTATTATAGGTGCGTTCCTGGGCATCGCAGGTTTTATCAAAAACCTTCACCTCTTTAGCGCCGGCTTCAAGGCACATCTTAATTACTTCCGCGACCACATCGGGATTGGTATTAGCCGCCTGTTCAGGAGACCTGTCCCATGCCATATTGGGTTTGACCACGACGATATCGCCTTTAGAAACGAATTTCTTCATCCCGCCGAGTTTATCAACTACACTGCGCACCATTTTAGCGGGCTCGCCGTCTTTAGCGACGGCAAGGATTGGTTTTACTTTTTTATCCTCGGCCCTGAGCCAATTCGGAAAGAATATCTTATCGGAAAAAGAAAGGCCTGAAACGACCCCTGCGGCCGCGATTCCCGCAGTCGTGGATTTTTTCAGAAAGTCGCGCCTTGAAAGCTTGTCATTCATAAAAGATCCCCCATTCAATGGATTTAAGATTTAAGATCTAAAATTTACGCGAATAATACCAAATATAACCGTAATTTGCAAAATATTTCAATGTTTTCAGCCACGAAGACAGGATATGAAATATGCGATCTGAGATTTGAGATCTGAGATAGGAGGGTTACGGTATTAAGAAGGTCTTGCTACTCGTCCGTCATTCCGTCCCTCGCTACTCACTACTACGTTCGTCCTTCATTCTTCATTCTTCATTTTTCATTCTTCGTTCCAATTCCCTTAAAGCATCCGCAGCAATCCACCGCGCGGACTTGGAATCAAGCTTTTGAATTTTCTTTGCAAGCGCTATGGCTTTCTTATTCAGATTCCGATTCCTTTTACCGATCTGCCTCACGGCCCAATTCACGGCCTTTTTGACAAAATTACGTTCATCCAGCGCGCCTGCTGTGATAAGCGGAAAAAACCCGATAAATTTTTCATCATTGGCGCGTTTATCGTGTACTGACAAGGCCGCCATCATAACGTATCCGGCGCGTTTAACGAATTCCTTTTTGCTTTTTGACCATTTGACTGCTTTTTCATAAGCAAACGGCGTTTTATCAAAGAGATTACTGCAGACCTGGTCGCAGACGTCCCAGGAATCAAACTCCCCTGCCCAGCGGTCCATTTGCGCAGAGGTCACGAGAGAAGGGCCGTCAATCATGCCGGCCAATATTCGCGCCTCATGAATGCCGGAATCCCAGAGTTCCAATGCGAGGGCGTGGTTTTTACCGATTTTTTTCGCGAGCCCGCGCAGGAAAGGAATACTCACGCCGAGGGTATTATGCGGATTGATTCCATACCGCGCCATACCAGCGACGTTTTTGGGATTGGCATGAGCCTTGAGTTCGGCGACTATTTTTTTAAGCATGATTCAATATTAACAACATTACAATCCAAAATCAATCAAAACCTGAATTACTTAGGGTACCGCCTCAGTCAAGGTGGCATTTTAACATAGTAGTTATAATAGAGAAAACATATAGCGTATAATAGCCCAGCCATTTATGGCTGGGTTTGTATGTCAAAAGCCTGATACTTACGCCATTCATGGCGTTATATTAAGGGCATGAATGCCCTTCATATTTCTCAGCCTTCCATAACCCAGCCATAAA
>JACRIJ010000054.1 GCA_016220095.1 Planctomycetota bacterium
GAGAGCATAATATACTTGACATTTGAAGGTAGCCGCAGGCTTTAGCCTGCGCTTAGAATCCAGTATTACAGCGCAACCTAAAGGTTGCGGCTACCTTAGCGCTGGCTATGAATGCCAAGTATATTATGCTCCGAGTGATAGTTCTTGAATTTCGCATAAAAAGCATAGAAATTTAATAATTTATATTTAAGAATTAAGATTTTTATGAAATACGCCGAAGAAATCTTAAATCTTAATTTTATTCTTTTCAAGTGCGGTTTTACTGCTGTATGAATTAATAAAAACGTCTAACTTCCAAACTTAATATATATGACAGACGAACAGAATATTTTCAGGAACATGACTTTTTGGGACCACCTGCGCGAATTGCGCGTGCGCCTTATCAAGGCGTCCATATTTACCGGTTTTATAGTCCTTATCTGCGTTTGTTTTCAGAATGCGTGGGTGGATATAGTCCTCAAGCCGCATTTCTGGGCCATGGATTATCTGCGCGCGAATGGAATTACGGTAAAAAACCCGAATCTCGTCGCGCTTAAATATACGGAAAAAGTCATAGTCTATTTCAAAATCGCCATCTACGCCGGCCTTATCCTGTCCGCGCCGTACATATTATGCCAGCTCTGGGGTTTCATAAGTCCGGCCCTGAAGGAGAAGGAAAAGAATACCATCGTTTACTACGCGTGCGCCTCTTTCGGGCTTTTCCTGACCGGAGTGCTCTTCGGGTACTTTTTCGCCATACCGTATACGCTTCAATTCCTCGCCGGATTCCAGGTGGATATTATTGACAATTTTTTCGGTTTTTCAGAGTACGTTTCTTTGTTTTTTCTGCTGACCATAATCATGGGGGCCGCGTTTGAACTGCCGCTCATCATGCTGGCGCTTTCAAAGCTCGGACTGGTTTCCCCGAAGACCTATTCGTCAAAAAGAAGGCATGCCATAGTAATAATTCTTATAGTCGCCGCGGTGCTTACGCCGCCGGACCCTATTTCCATGATATTCATGGCCGTTCCCATGCTTGTCTTATATGAAATCGGCATTATCCTCGCGAAAATTGTTTATAAAGGATGACAAATGAAAATAGCAATCGTCGGCACGCAGGGAAGCGGCAAGTCCTCTCTCTTCTGCGGGCTCTCAGGCGCCGAGTATGCGCCGGGCTCTACCATGAAATTCAATACCGCCACGGTCAATATCGCCGATCCGAGGCTTGACAAACTTCATCAGGCGATGTGCCCGGATAAGAAGATTGTTTATCCGCAAATGGATTTTACGGATTCCGTGCCGCTTTATCTGGAATCGAATCTGAAAGACAAAAATCCCGCCGCGCTCGGGCACCTGCGCGAACATGACTGCATAATAATAATGGTGCCGGCTTTTTCCTTTGAAAAACTTTCGGCGGAAAGCGTTAAGCGCTACTACGGCGATATCCGCACGGAACTGCTTCTTGCTGACCTCCAGATCATTGAAAACCGTTCGGAAAGACTCCGTGTGCAGATAGAACGCCACGCGCCTACGCATGTGCAGGACAAAAAGGAATTGGAATTGCTTACGCTCCTCAGAGCCGAACTCGAAAATACCGGCAGGATATCCGTGGATAAATTGGGCGCTGAACAGGAAAAAACCGCGAGATGCTTCTGCTTTTTCGCCTTGAAACCGATAGTGGCGGTAATAAATATCGGCGAGGCCGTTTTTACGCCGGATAATTCCATGGATTTTCCTTTTTTCATAATTAACGCGTCATTGGAACTGGAGATTATGTCCATGCCTTCTCAGGAACAGAAGGATTTCCTCCAGGCGTACGGCATAGAAAAACCGCGCTTCAAGGAATTTTCAAAATGGTGCTATGATAAATTCGGGATGATTACATTTTTCACCGTCGGCCCCAAGGAAGCCCACGCCTGGCGGCTCAAAAACGGCAGTACCGCGCTTGACGCCGGCGGCACCATACATTCGGATATCGCCAAGGGATTTATTTCAATGGAAGTCATAAAATACGCGGATTGGGACGCTCTTGGCTCCATGAAGGAAGTAAAAAACAAGGGCAGGACGCGCACTGAAGGCAGGACATATATTATGCAGGACGGCGATATGATTGATATCAGGTTTAACGTGTGATTTTCCGTAAAATATATGAATCAAAAAGCAAAAGTATTGATTATTGACGAAGACAAAAAATCCGCAACCGACATTGAGGAGTTCCTGTCAGGGGCCGGTTTTGACGTTGCCATAGCGGCGTCTGCCGCGGCAACAAGGGAACTCATGGAATCATCGGATTTTTTTGATGTTGTCATAGCCGACGAGCACGTAAAGGATGCGGATGCCATAGAGATCCTCGGTCTTGTGAAACAGAAAGACACCTTGTGCCAGGTCATAATAGCCAGCGGCAAACCTTCCATAGAATCAGCCGTGAATTTCATCAAGGCGGGCGCGGAAGATTATTTGTCCAAGCCGGTAAATACCGAACGGCTCCGGGACGCTGTGGAAAAGGCTTTGGTCAAACGCAGTGCGTTCAGGCAGAATCTCGCGATGGAAAAGCGCGTTGAAACGCAATTCGGGTTTGAGCGGATTATCGGCCGCACCGTCCAGATGCAGAAAATAATACAGATACTCAAGCAGATAGCCGGCACTGACGTGACCGTGCTCGTCCAGGGCGAAAGCGGCACTGGCAAGGAACTCATCGCAAAGGCGATCCATTTGAACAGCACGCGCCGCAATAAGCAGTTTGTGCCGTTGAATTGCGCGGCCCTCAGCGAAGGGATACTTGAGAGCGAACTTTTCGGACACGAGAAAGGCGCTTTTACCGGCGCGGCTTATCAGAGAAAAGGCAGGTTTGAATTCGCGGACGGCGGCACGCTTTTCCTGGACGAAATCGGCGACATGCCCATGAGCACGCAGATAAAACTCCTCAGGGTGATAGAAACCAGCGAGGTCTTCAGGGTAGGAAATAACGTGCCTCTTAAGGTTGATGTGCGCCTTATCGCGGCTACGAACAGGGACCTTGAACAGTTGGTAAGGGAAAAAGTGTTCCGCAACGACCTGTTCTTCAGGCTGAAGGTTTTTACGATCAATCTTTCGCCCCTGCGCGAACGACTTGCGGACCTGCCGTTCCTCGTGGATTCGTTTGTAAAAGAATTTGCGGCCAAGCATAACAGGAAGATTACCGGCATTACGCAACAGGCGCTTAAGCAACTTTCAAAATATTCCTGGCCAGGAAACGTCAGGGAATTAAGGAATTGCGTGGAAAGCATGATAGTCATATCCACAGCGGGCAAAATAGACATAAGCAGTATACCGGAATATATAGTACAGAAAAAACAGGAATCCGTAGTCACCTCGCTTTCCGGCGTTTCGATGAATACCATGGAGCGCGAGTTGATAAAGAACACGCTCGCGACGGCCGGCAATAACCGCGCCGAAGCGGCGAAAATACTCGGCATCGGGGAAAGAACGCTGTACAGGAAAATAAAGGAATACGGGCTGGAGTAAGCGAAGCGAAGGTAATGAAGTCGTCGTCGCATGTCTCATAAGAGTCTCATAAAGTCTCTGTTTAAAAACGTCCGTAGTCCGTGTTTGCCCGTTCACTGACGGGTTGCCTCCAAAAATAAGGCCTCAGTCGAGGTTACGCTTAACACACCCCTAACCCCCTTCCTACGCCCGCCGAAGCGGGCTTCGTGCCTACGCACCGTAGTGCCTGCCTTTGCCGAAACGAAGCATCGGCTTCGTGCAGGCAGGCTTTGGCACGC